>USIB01000031.1 GCA_900554615.1 uncultured Mycoplasmatota bacterium
ATATAGTAGTAATCTATATAGATAATAATCTAGCAGGTAATGATATTACTTCAGCAACTTTTAGCGGTAATATAAGTTCTGAAGCAGAACAAAAACCATCAGACTATGATGCTAACTTTGCAATAGAAACAGATGAAGAAAATGGAACTGCTACTATAACAAGATATTATGGTACAGATAAAGATGTAGTAATACCTAAAATGTTAAAAAAAGTAACTACAACAGCAGATGTAGTAACTAATCCAAGTGAAGAGGTAATATCCGCTTGTGAGGAGTACTTCATTAATAATCTTGGTGATACTTCAGAATCAATTGGTGATTATTGTAAAAATGGTGAAGATACTTATGGCAATACCTTAAGTAGTGATATTGAAAATAATTATTTCTTTCCATCAGATTTACAACAATTACAAAAGATAGGTTCTATAGACAATTTACAAATAACTTATTCTTCTGAAAAATATAGTATAACAACAATAGGAGAAGGTACATTTCTTGGGAAACAATTAACAAGTATAAGCTTGCCAGACTCAGTGACAGCGATAGAATATTATGCATTTTCTAAAAATCAATTAACAAGTATAGCAATACCAAACTCAGTAACAACAATAGTTGAATTGGCTTTTCCTAGCAATCAATTAACAAACATAGTCATACCTGATTCAGTAACAACAATAGGAGATTCTGCATTTGAAAATAATCAATTAACAAGTATAGTTATACCTGATTCAGTAACAACAATAGGAGATTCGGCATTTTCTAATAATCAATTAACAAGTATAGTTATACCAGATTCAGTAACAACAATAGATGGTTATGTATTTGAATATAATAATTTAAACTATGTATATTTTGAAAAAAAATCTTTGCTTAATACATATGCTAGTTATAATTTTTCTTCTTCAAATAGAACATATACTAATAGTAAGACAGGAATAACATATGTAGATAATCCTAATTTAAAAGTAATATATAATAACAATGGTAAAGCATGGGATTGGAATTTAATGGTAAATGGTCAGAGAAGTACATCATTTATAACAGGAACTACTACAAAAAGAATTGATGGGGATACAATCTATAATGCAGTAGAGGTTAAGACAGGAACACCATAAGTAATATATAGAACTATAAAGAAAATACTAAAACTATTCTTTACTTACTATAGTCTATATCCAAGTTAGGAAGCACTTCACCCCCAAATATAATACATATATAATAAAAAAAATAACATCTAAATATGTCGAAGTTATTTACAAAATATATAATTATTGATATACTTATAGTGAAAATAGGGAAGAGGAGAATATTATATGTTTGAGACACTTACGATAGATGTTACTAATGTCAAAAAAATATTAAACTGTTGTCCATACTATGATGATATTATCAATAGTGATATAATATATGAAGATGATATATCTATTGATATTATTGATTGGTATAGAGATTTAATATTCTCTTGTAATGGAGACTCTGAAGAAGATACAAAAAAAGTAAGAAACATAGATAGGTGTATGTATCTATATGTTAATGATAATAAATATAGAAAAGAAATAAAGAAAATATTCAACCCTAATTTATCTGATGATAAACTAATAAATAAAATACTTAGATATACCAATATATATGAAGATAATGAAATATTATATATAACAAGTACAAAATGGTTATAATACTACTTTGTTTTAATATTATCTAAATATAATTTATATACCTTATCATAATCAATAATATTAAATATATCTTCTAAATAATCCCTTCTTTTATTATAATGTTTTAAGTAATAAGAGTGTTCCCATACATCTATAGTCATAATAGGAGTAAATCCATAATAATATGGAGTATCCTGATTAGAAGTATTTATTATTCTAAGATTATTATTTTTATCAATTACTAAGAATGTATATCCACTACCTTTAACTTCCATTGCCATATCTATAAAAGTTTTTTTAAAGTTATCATAAGAAGTAAAATATTTATTAATTATATTAAGAAAAGGTACAGGAATATCTTTTTTTACATTAGTAAGTTCATAGAAGTATAAACTATGATTTAAATATCCTCCTAGATTATAAAGTATTTCATCTCTATCTTCCATAGGTAATATATCTATATTTTCTGCCAAATAGACAGGAGACTTATCATATTTATAATTATGTTTTTTTAAGTATTTATTTAAATTATCAGTATACCCATTATAATGAGCATTATAATGAAGATATAAAGTCTTATCATCTATATAAGGATCTAGACTATTATAATCCAAATCTATTTTTTTATATTCCATAGTATCACCAATATAATTATATTGATAATTCCCATAATTTACCACATTTATTTGATAATTACTCTAAGATATAATAATATAATTTAATCATGAAAGGAAGTGATATATGAATAGATAGAAAAAATATTAATTATATGTTATACTATATTTGGGAAGTGATAATATGCATAATATTGCTTTAGTAGAAGATGAAAAAGATTTAAATAATCTTATTCGAACATATCTAGAAAAAGAAGGTTATAATGTTACAAGTTATTATAGTGGAGAATCCGCTATCAAAGATAGTGACAAGGATTATCATTTATGGATTCTTGATATAATGCTAGGGGATGATATAAGTGGTTATGACATCATAAAAAAAATTAGAGAAAATAATAAAGATATTCCAGTAATATTTACCTCTGCTAGAGACAAAGATTTGGATAAGATAATTGGTTTAGAATTAGGAAGTGATGATTATATTACTAAACCTTATTCTCCTAAAGAATTAGTTCTTAGAGTTAATAATATAATTAGGAGAGTATATTCCAAAGAAAGACAAAAGATTACTTATAAAGATTATATTATTGATTTAGATAAAAGAATGGCTTTTCTAGGTGATGAAGACATAGGTCTTACTACCCTTGAGTTTGATTTGTTATATATGTTTGTAACAAATAGAGAAAAATCTTTCTCTAGAGATGATATTTTAAATAATATCTGGGGAGAAAACTATTTTGGTACAGATAGAGTAGTAGATGACCTAATTAGAAGACTAAGAAAGAAAATGCCTAAACTTGATATAAATACAATATATGGGTATGGATATAGACTATTATGAAAAAACTTACTCTTACTGAACAATTTTTACTTATATGTGTATCCATTATAATTATTGTCATAGTATCACTAGGAATGGTACTTCCAAAAACCCTTCTTCCTGTTTATGAAGAGAATTTGTATAACTATTTAAATCAGTCACTTAATTTACTAGAAAAACCCGAAAATAATAGGGTTGATAGTGAAGTTGCCTATATTTATATTGATAATGATAAGAATATTTATATATCTAATAATTTATCAGATGTTATAAATATAAAATCTACAAGTGAAATATTAAAGAATATAAATGATAGTGAAGGTAAGATTGTTAGAGGTAAAAAAGTTTATTATTATTATACTAGCAAGACTGATGTAATGACTAAAGTTGCTATTACTACTGATAGTTATATTAATTCTATGAAAAAGGAAATACTAAAAATAATCCTTGTAGTAGTAGGTATTACATTTATTATAATATCTTTACTAGTCCTAATATGGTCTAATAATCTAGTTAATAGAATAAAAAAATTAAAAGATAAAGTCGATAACATAAATAATGATAATTACGATCATAAAATGATTTATGATTATGATGATGAATTATATACCTTAGAGGTAGCAATAGAGAATATGCGAATATATTTGAAAGAACAAGAAGCCTATAAGAATCAAATGTATCAAAATATTTCTCATGATTTTAAAACTCCTATCACTGTTATGAAGTCCTATATTGAGGCTATGGAAGATGGTATAGAATCAAAAGAAAAAATAACTAAAGTACTAAAAGAACAATTAAATAAATTAGAGGTTAAAGTTCACTCCTTACTATATCTTAACAAACTAAATTATTTAAAAGAGGAAAAAGAAAAACTTAATGATACTTGTGATGTAAGTAAAGTCATATTTGCGTCAGTAGATAAGTTCAGTCCTTCCAGAAGCGATGTAAAGTTTTCTTTAGATATCGATAAAAAAAATACTATCTTTAGAGGTAGTTATGAAATGTGGGAAGCAATAATAGATAACATTCTTAATAATTTTATGAGATATGCTAAGAAATCAATTAAAATTACTGTTAAGAATAATAAAATTATACTATATAATGATGGTCCTAATATTGATAAAGATGTCTTAAACAACATTTTCACTCCCTACGAAAAAGGTGTAAAAGGTGTCTTTGGACTAGGACTTTCCATAGTAAAGAAAACACTAGGTCTTTTGAATTACGATATTAATATTGAAAATGTAAAGAATGGTGTTAAGTTTATAATCAGTTAAAGAATCCTAAAAATGGGATTCTTTTTTAATATAAAAAAAGAAGACTATGCTTCTTCTATTGCACTAGTAGGACAAGACTCCATAGCAGTATTAGCGTCTTCCACATCTTCTTCTTTAACAGGAGACTCTATTACTTTTGCAAGTCCATCATCATCAAAGTCAAAGACATTACTTGTAATACTTACACATTGTCCACATCCAATACATTTATCTTTATCAACTTTTAAATTCATTTATATCAATCCTTTCTATTTAATTATACCAAATTAAGAAAAAAAATCAATAATATCTTTTATTTCTATCAAAAATATGTTATTATATATATAGAATATAGAAGAGGTAATATTATGGAAAGTAGAATGGAAAAGTATTATAAAGAGAATCCTGAATATTATAAAAGAAGTAAAAGAAATGAATCTTTATATAAAGATGTATATAAAGATATGAATAGTTTAGAGAATCTACCAATACCAGATAATTCTAATGAAATTGATATAGATGGATTAAAGAAAATAATTTCTAGTAGAGATGAATATCGTAAATCTAAAGAAAAAGAAAAAACTTCTGTTAGAGATGAATCACTATCAGAAGATACTTCAAAAGAAGATAAAAGAAGAGTATATGATATTAATGTTCTACTAGAGACTGCTAAAAACGAAGTTAATAAAAGTAATGAAGTAGAAGGAAAAAAACTAATAAATGCAAACTTTTTAACTGACTTAGAAGATGCTCATATATCAGACAATAATACTAACAAAGAAGAAGATATTGCTAAAGAAGTAGAAAACAACAAAGAAGAAAATATTAGTACAGATTCCTTACCACTAGATATATTAGTAGACTTAAAAGGTAGTGATAATACCATAGTGACTGACCCAATAGTTAAAGATGAGGTTACAATGATAAAGAAAATAAAAGAAGGAGAAACCTTCTATAGTGGCTCGTTTAATTTTAGTAAGAAAGACTTTGCCGATGAAGAAGAAGACTTCTTTGACGAAAAACCACATAATGGATTAAAGATATTCTTCCTAATAATAGGCTTTATCTTACTAGCAGGTGTTATCTACTTAGCCGTTACCAAATATATATTAAAATAAAAAAAGAGTACCATCAATAATTAGTACTCTTTTAATATAAACTTATAATATGGCTGATATATCTTCTTAAGACCAACTAGGACTTAAGAAAACACTGTAAGAGAAAACAAGGCTTACAGTGCTAATAACAAAAAAATGGCGTCCCCGAGTGGATTCGAACCACCGACTTACGACTTAGGAGGTCGTTACTCTATCCAACTGAGTTACGAGGACACAAATAAATTATATCACATATTAATAAAAAAAGAAATCTATTTTAGATAAAAAAAGAGTCATTAAAAAAGCAACTCTTTAACATATAATAAAGATTAATATCTCTAAAAAGAACACTTGTTATCTATAGTAATAGTATAAGTTAAGAAAGTATCAATCTAATTTTGCTTATCAGCATCCTTACAAAGAGAATGTAAGATAAAAAAATACAGTTTAAAAAATATATAATTTGTGTTATACTTAAATAGAGGTATGATATGAAAAAGAGAAGTAAATTATTTATTCTTATTTTAATAATGGGAGTTCTATTCTACAGTGGTGATGATATTTATAAATATGCATATGGATTAATAAATATAGATAATAATAGTTATGATATTGATAATATTCCTTCATATGCTGGTAATAGTTATGTTATAGTTAATGATAACATTCCTAATTTTAAAGAAGAAGATTATACTACTACTAGTTTTGAAAAGTATGGCGAACTAGATTATTTAGGAAGATGTACCACCGCTACTAGTAATATTGGTATTGACCTAATGCCTACAGAAAAGAGAGGGTCTATTGGTATGATTAAACCTACAGGTTGGCATACTATTAAATATGACCATATTGATGGTAAGTATTTATATAATAGATGTCATCTAATTGGATATCAATTAACTGGTGAAAATGCTAATAAAAAGAACTTAATTACTTGTACTAGAAGTATGAATACCAAAGGAATGCTTCAGTTTGAGAATATGGTCGCCGATTATATAAAAAAGACTTCTAATCATGTCTTATATAGAGTCACTCCTGTTTTTGAAGGTGATAACCTACTGGCTACTGGTGTTCAAGTGGAGGCTTATTCTGTTGAAGATTCTGGTAAGGGAATTATGTTTAATGTATTTGTTTACAATATTGAAGATGGTATTATTATAGATTATAAAACTGGAGAAAGTAGGCTTGCTAGTTAATTTAAGTGCACTCTAAGCCTAGGTCTTAGAGTGTTAGTTAAAGCCTTATACATAAGTCTTTAACTAATAAATTATTTTAATGTTTATATATTTGTGTAAAAAATATGTAAAATTGTTATTTTTACTAAAAATGTTTT
Source organism: uncultured Mycoplasmatota bacterium (assembly GCA_900554615.1). Taxonomy (GTDB): domain Bacteria; phylum Bacillota_I; class Bacilli_A; order RF39; family UBA660; genus CAG-302. The sequence continues at coordinate 6,776 of USIB01000031.1, forward strand.
TCATTATATGATACACCAAAGAAAAATGTATTTTGAGGCTTTGAAATATGTTTTTCTTTTTATTTTGCCCTTTAAAAAAGTTTTTTAATAATTTGCATTCTATATTTATTTATGTTAAGGTGATTTAACAAAGGAGGAATGTATGAATAATAACTATTATAATGAAATAAAAAATGAACTATTAAATAATGAAGTATATAAAAGAGTAAAAGACTATTCTAAGAATAGAAATGAACTTAGTACTTATTATAATGTAGGTAAATTATTAATTAAGGCCCAAGGAGGAGAAGATAGAGCAAAGTATGGAGATGGTTTAATAAAGGAATATTCATTAAAGTTATCTCAAGAAATTGGAAAGAAATATAATATTACTACATTAAAGAGAATGCGACAATTTTACTTAATAATTGAAAAAGGTGCCGCAATGCGGCACCAATTAAGTTGGAGTCATTACAGAGAACTTTTACCAATAAAGGATATTAATGAAATCAATTATTATATTGAAACAACAATAAGTCGCAATTTAGCATATAGACAATTAAGAGAAAGAATCAAAAATAAAGAATATCAAAGATTAGATGATAATGTCAAACTAAAATTAATTAGTAAAGAAGAAATGAGTATTGGTGATACTATTAAAAATCCAATTATTATTAAAAATAATTTAGAAATAGATAGAGAAAACATAAGTGAAAAAATACTTCAAAGACTGATACTTGAAGATATACCTTCCTTCTTAGAAGAGTTAGGAGATGGCTACTCATTTATTAAAAACGAATACAAAATCAAAATAAATAACACTTACAATTATATAGATTTATTATTATTTAATTACATATATAATTCCTTTGTTGTTGTAGAATTAAAAGTAACTGAAGCAAGAAAAGAACATATAGGTCAGATACAAGTATATATGAATTACATAGATAAACATATTAAGGGTACCACCAACAATAAAACAATAGGAATAATCGTAGCTAGAAGAGATAATCATTATTATATAGAATACTCTAGTGATAAAAGAATATACACAAGAGATTATGAATTGATATAATATTATTTTATATATAAAAATAGAAAAAACTAGTATATTTAGATGAAATAATCCACATTTTTTGATATAATGATTATAGATTATAGAAGGAGGTCAATCATGGGATATATAATTGAAGCAAATAATCTAGAAAAAAGATATGGTAACTTTAAGGCATTAAATAATCTAAATATGCATATTGAAAAAGGAAGTATATATGGATTAGTAGGAAAAAATGGAGCAGGGAAGACAACATTAATTAGATTACTTTGTGGACTAGAAGAGCCTACTAGTGGGATATATTCTATTTATGGAGTATCAAATAAAGATAAAAATATAAACAAAGAAAGACAGAGAATAGGAGCAATTATTGAGTATCCATATTTATACTATAATATGAATGCTTATGATAATATAAAAGAAATATATAAAATAAAAGGAATAACTTCATACGAAGAAATAGATAACCTATTAGATAAAGTAGGCTTATTAAAAGAAAAAAATAAAAAAGTTAGAACATTCTCATTAGGAATGAAACAAAGATTAATGATAGCTTGTGCCTTAGTAGGTAATCCAGATTTATTAATATTAGATGAACCAATAAATGGATTAGACCCGGAAGGCATAATAGAAATAAGAAAATTAGTATTGGATTTAAATAAGAAGAGTAATATAACAATACTAATATCAAGTCATTATTTGGATGAATTATCAAAGATTGCTACTAATTACGGATTTATTAATAAAGGTCATATAATAGAAGAAGTAAGTTATGAAGAATTAAATAATAAAATAAGTGAAAAAACAATAATAAAAATAAAAGATATTACTAAGCTATCAAAATACTTAGATGATAATAGTATAAATTATGAAAAAACTGGTAAAGAAGAAATTACTATATATAATAAAATAAATATACCTAAATTTATAACAGAGCTAAATAATAATAAAATAGAAATAGAAGATATCAAAGAAGAAAAAGATACACTAGAAAATTATTTTCTAAAGTTACTAGGAGGAGAAAATGAATAAGTTAATAAAGTCAGAATTATTTAGAATAAAAAATAGTAATATTCTTCTTAGTTCCATAATAATAATATTTATAATAACTATCTTTCTTTGTATAACTCAGTATAATTATATTAAAACTGGTAGTGCAGAAGTAAGCTATGATATAATTTGGTTTTTCAGTGCCTTTATAGGATTCTTTACAGCAATTTTTACTAGCCTACATGTAGGTAGTGATTTTTCAGATAGAACTATTAACTATAAAATAATATCAGGTTATAGCAAGTCAAAAATATATTTATCATACCTAATTACTTGTATAATAGAAGGATTAATCTGTTTATTTACATATATGTTTATCATATTTGTCTTTGGTTTATTCTTCTTAAATCCAAGTAGTTTAAGTACTATAGAAATATTAAAATTATCTATCGAAGTTATTCTTCTTACAATATCATTTACTTCGTTATTCACTTTATTAGCAGTCCTATTTGCAGATAAAACATTAACTGTAGTAATATCTACAATTATAGTATTTGGTTTATCAGTTTTATCATTCCTAATGTTAGAACATTTAAAAGAATCAGAATATATAAATCAAACTATAATCTCAGATAATGGACCAGTACTAGAAATTACAAAAAATCCTAAATATCTCACAGGAGCTAAAAGAAAAGTATACGAAGTGACTAATGATATATTACCTTCATCTATTGCTTGGAGAATATCTGACTTAAGTATTATAGATAGAAATAATGCTATATATTATATGATTATATTTACATTTATTTGTAATTTAATAGGAATTAATATACTAAGTAAAAAACAACTTAGATAAATATTTGATAAGAAGACTATAGGCTTCTTATCACCTAATGAGATTACAAGCTCATTAGGAAATAAATAAAAATAACCTAAAGTAGATGCAATATTCTACTTTCTTTGATATAATATCTATATAAGGAAGGAAAGTGAAACTATGAATATATTCATAATATTAGTCATAATAGCATTTGCATATGTAATAATAAATCATATTCTAGATATAACATCAAAAGAAGAATCAGCCGAAGCCAAACTAAAAAAGAAAACAATTGAAACATATCTAGGACCAGAAGATATTCCAATGGATAGATATACTTTAACTTTTTTAATTAAAGGTACTAAAAAAAGTTTTGATGTAAGTTATGATAATTATCAAAAATATGAAGAACAAGAAGAAGGAATCTTATATCATAAAAGAAATAAGTTTGTAAGATTCGAAAAGAAAGATAAATAAAAAGTATTATAGATAATGTAATAATAGTTTATAAAAGAAAGTGATAAATATGAATAAAGAAGAAATATACAACTATTTAAAAGAAAACAATATCAAATATGAAATAGATGAACATAAAGCCGTATATAATATGGAAGAATTAAAAGATATAGTATTAAAGTATCCAGAAAGTGATGCCAAAAATATCTTTGTCAGAGATGATAAAAAAAGAAACTACTATCTAATAACTACTAAGGGAGATAAGAAAGTAGATTTAAAAGATTTTAAAAATAAATATAATACAAGAAGCCTAAGTTTTGCTAGTGAAACTGACTTAATGAATATATTAGGCTTAATACCAGGAGCAGTAACACCACTAGGGTTATTAAATGATAAAGATTTAAAAGTAGAGTTCTATTTAGATAGTTATTTTAAGGATAAGATAATTGGTGTACATCCTAATGATAATACTGCTACTGTATGGATGAGTAGTAGTGACTTAATAGAAATAATTAAAGAACATGGTAATAAAGTAAATATAATAGACTTGTAGGAGGACAATATGAAGAAGTTAAACTCTAATCACTTAAAAATAATAGCAATAATAGCTATGACAATAGATCATCTAGCAGATCTACTTTATCCTAATATGCAAAATAATATTGTACCTATAATATTACATGTTATTGGTAGATTGACTGCTCCTATAATGTTCTTCTTTATATGTGAAGGCTATTATTATACTAAGAATCTAAAAAAATATATAACAAGATTATTTATCTTTGCTATAATATCACACTTTGCTTATTGTTTTGCCTTTGGTATAAATTATATACCATTTATCACAGGTAATGTATTTAATCAAACTAGTATTATGTGGTCACTAGCTTGGTCAGTAGTAGCATTATATATAGCTAATGGTAATAATAAATTAAAAGAATATCAGAAATGGATATTAGTAATACTAATAAATATAATAGCTTTTCCTGCTGACTTTAGTTCAATAGCGGTAATGAGTATAATATCTATGTATTCTGCTAGAGGTAATTTAAATAAACAAATGAAAGCAATGATGTTATGGTTATCATTATATGCCTTAATATCCTTTATCTTTGTAAATAAAATATATGGAGTAATATCTTTGTTTGCAGTACTAGTATATCCTCTTTTAAAAGAATATAATGGAGAAAGAGGAAAAATAAAATGGTTAAAATGGTTCTTCTATCTATACTATCCATTACATTTAGTATTAATAGGAATATTAAGAATAATACTATATGGTAATATACCAATATTATTTAGTTAAATATAAAAAATATTAAGAAAGGTATAAACAATTTAAGGAGAAAGGTTTTACTTGTATAACAAAAAGAGGATTAGATTAATTTCTAATCCTCTATTAAAATAATTAATATTACAAATTATAATTCCTTTACAAGAGGGTTAAAACTTTCAATAGCGGCAACTAATTTAGGATGCCTAATAACAAAATGTATTGTTGGATTAGAATTTTTTGAAATAATGACATGATTATTTTTTAAAATAGTTATCGTTATATTTTTAAAAGTTTTATCCTTTTCAGTTAAGACATTATAATTCTTATTATTCTTAGCATATTCATTTGTTAATTTTAAATGTTCTATATATTCTTTATAAGTATAGTTAATTATTTTATCTATGAATAAATTGTTTAATGAAAGGGAAGGAGTATCATTCTTAAAATCATTTTCTTTAATAACATAAATATAATCAAATACTTTGTTCTTTTTAAGAATACTATTCATATATTTAAATTCATTATTTTTATATTTAATTATCTTATTAATTTCTTCTTTTGAAAGTTTATTTCTTTTTAAGATTTTAATTAATAATTCATCACTAATTGTAAATAGAGGTAATGAAGAAATATATCTTGTTCTATCACATACTATATTTTCATCTTTCTTTAAAAATAAATGGTATTCCTTTATATTGCTCTCTCTATAAATTTCCATAAGTGGTTTAGCTTTTTTAAGAAGTAAATCACTTTTTTCTTTATAGTATTCAATTTCATTTTTATTAGTAGTTAAATAATACATCCCCTTATTATGAAAACCATTTATACATTCTCCAGATAAAGCTGCTGCTGCTGATACATAGTTTAAATGATTATAAATATTATTTTTAAGATTACTTAAATAATAAGGAGATATTTGACCAGTCATATAAATAGGAATCCAACTTTCTAGACCAAGCATCATTTCATTAAAAGGCCTATCTAAGTTATGGATAATATTTAGATGATGTCCTTTTTTTAAACACATAGCAATAGCAAACATCCATTTTTTACCAAAATCTATATCTTTAGCCATATCTTCCATAGGCATATCACTGCACATAAATATATCTTCTTTAGATTTAGATAAAACAGTCCCTTTAAAAAAGTTTAGTTCACCTTGTTTCATTTCTTCAATACCATAATAATGTTTAGTTTTAGCTTTATAAAAAGGAATACTAGGAACTTTTAATTCATCAAATTTTATTACTTTTATATAATCATCTAGGTTAAATGAATCAAGATGATGTAAAAAATCAGATACCTGACTTTTAACAGGAACTATTTCACTAGTTAACCAATTAAATAAAGTACTATAGATTTTTTCATTTGATAAATCACTTTTTTTACATCCAATAATCATCATTAAATTATTTATATCATCTGGATTTTTATACCTATTTAAAATATAAGAACAAATTTTATTTGAAAATTCTATTGGATTAGATGGTTTAGCTTTACCATATCTAATTCTTGAAATATGCGAGGCATCAAATACAATATACTTTGACATTTCATGAGTATTTATGTTTAGTGATGTTATTAAAGTATTTAAATTATTACTAAATGTAGTATAGTCAAAGTCATCACTAGTTAATACACTATTAAAATCACTTACTATTTTATCAAAAGTATATTTATTTTTACCACTATCTTTAGCAATATTAAAAAGAGCATTAGTTAATTTGTTTAATTGTTCACTATTTTTTAATGGAGTTCTTTCACCACTTCTATATCTACTTATAACAGATTCAGATAGCCCAGATTCATTAGATAATTTTTTTGAAGAACAATCTAGTTCTTTCAAATATTTATTTAAAACTTCTTTAAAATTCACAAGTATCACTTCCTTAAACACTATTATACTATACTTTTAAAATAATAAAAATAGCTTTCCACTAAAAGCAATGATTTTTTAGACAAGTCTATTGTCCTACTAAAGATTTTAATTTATAATATAAAATAGAGAGGAGAAGTGAAATGATTAAGATTGGAAAATTAAATATTTCTAAAAAGAATCTAATTATAATAGGTATAGTAATTCTAATAGTAATAGGAGGTATTCTTTTACTACCCAGAGGTAATGGAAAAGGACTATTTTATAATCCAGATAAAAATATTAAAATAGTTAAATCAGAAGCAAGTAAAATAGAATTAGAAGACTATCAAACAAATGAGTTTTCTATTAAGAAACCAAAAGGATGGAAAGTAGATACATTAGGAGATTATATCCATTATACAATTAAAGTATATAATCCAGATAAACCACTTTATCAATTTTTCTTTAATCTGAAAACAGAAGGGTATAATAAATCAGAAGATGCCAAAAGATGGCAACAAAAATATTATCCAAATAATCCATTCGCAAAAACTAGTGTAATAGCTACTAAAGATACGGAAGGGTTTTATAAAATATTTAATGATATGGGACCTTTAAATAATACGGCTGCATTTACTTTCCCGGTTTTAACTGATTTTACTGTAAGTGAAAACTTAGGTAAAGGTAGTTTAGGTGGTGATATGCTTAGAGCAACTTTTAAAGATGTAAATGGAGAAGAAGGAGAGGGTATATTTACGGCTTATGTATACGATCCAGGACCATACTATGTTTATGAAAATATAATTTCAGGAAAACAAATAGATATACAATACTTAAATGTATATGATGCTATCTTTGTTACTGCCCCAAAAGATGAATTTATTGATTGGGAAGATATCTTAAATACTATTTGTTCTTCACTTAGTTTTACTGATACATTTATAAATGGATTTAATAATGAACAAGATGCCGTTATGAAAAATTTCCAGCAGATTAGAGCAATAGGTAATGAGATAAGTGATGGAATAATGGATTCATGGAATAAAAGAAATACATCTTTTGATATTATGAGTCAAAAGCAAAGCGATGCAACACTTGGATATGAAAGAGTATATGATACAGAGACTAATGAAATATATAAAGCCTATAATGGCTTTACTGATGATTATGATGGAAAAAGATATAAGTCTATAACAGATGATATGTACTTACAAAAGACAAGTGGATATATAGAAAAATAAATATAATACAGAAGGGAGAATAAAACATGATAAAAATAGGAAAATTAAATATTTCTAAAAAGAATCTTATTATAATAGGTATAGTAATTCTAATAGTAATAGGAGGTATTCTTTTACTACCCA
>USIB01000032.1 GCA_900554615.1 uncultured Mycoplasmatota bacterium
GTAAATCTTTTACATCTTCCAAATACTTCTCTTCATATTCAATTATTTTCATTATATCTCCTTTTCCACTTCAGCCTGTAGTCTTCCGTGGTATGATAGAGCCTATTCTAGTCTCTATCATAAAACATTATTTTTTTTCTAAATATTCTGCTAAAGTCTTATAAGAATCTAAACTCCAAAATTTCCATCTTTCATTATCAGGAAAGCATCCCAAAGTTTTATCTTCACCATCAGGTATAAATATAAAATCCCAACTCCAACCATAAGTACCACTTTTTTCTTTAGCAATAGTTCCTTTGGTTATTCCTATAAAAGTAATTGGTTCCTTTCCATATTCGCAGAAGGCTAATACTTCTTTAAAATATGTTTTTCTATTCTCTACACCATCAAGTAATTTTAATAAACCATCTTCTCCTAAAGTATCATCAACATAATGCGTATATACTCCTGGAAAACCATTTAGTGCTTCAACAAATAAACCTGTATCATTCTTTAAAACACTACACTTTAACTTATCACTAGCCCATTTAGCAGAATACTTAGCAACATCTTCTACATCATCCGCTTGAATCTCTATCGTTTCCATTTTTATATTATCTACAAAGAAACCAAGTGGTTCTAATATTTGTCTTGCACTATCTATCTTAGCCCAATTTCCTGTTACATAAGTTATTTTTTTATTCATCTTTTCACATAAATATTTAAACATTAACCCATGTGATTTAGTTATCTTTTCTTTTTTTATTAAATCATCTATTTCTTCTTTAGTCATATATGAAACATAACTTACTTCTTCTTTTTGAAGTTTAACACTATCTATATCAATATCTTTTTCCAAATAATAAATATCTCCAAATGGTACTCCAAATAATATACTTCCAATATATTTAATATCATCATTTGCTATATCTATTCCAAGTTCTTCTTTTACTTCTCTAATTATTGATGTTTTAGAGTCTTCATTATATAATACATGACCTCCAGTTGTACTATATAAACCACCCTTTTCTAAAGAAGTTTTTTGTATTAAATATTTATTATCCTTATTTTTAATAAATATAACTGCCACTAAAATATGTTCATCATTAGATAGTTTATCTCCTCTAACTATCTTTTTATCTAATTTATTTTTATTATTATCATATACATTTAAGTATTCCATATTCACCTCCATATAACCGATTTAAAAAATCTTTCTTGAAACTCTGTAAGAGCCATTATCTGATCATCAGTATAATTTACTCCATCTGGTACTACTACTAACTTATCATCATTATCATTAGTTCTATGTATAATAGCTATTACTCTTCCATAATACTCTTTTACCGGATCAAATACTCCAAGTAAATAAGCATCTAATTCTTCTCCATCATCACTAATAGTATTAGGAACATAACCATAATTTAAAAGATAAATAAAGTTATGTTTAGGATGCCTTGTCCCAAGTGGTCTATCTATTTTAATAGTTATTTTCTTACCAAGATAATCTTTAACATTCATATTTCCTCCTAATTATTTTAATACTTATTTTTTTATCATTAACATAATAACAAATATCATTGTCATTAATACTTTTTAAATATATACTTCTTCCTATCGGACTATTTAAAGATACTTCTTTAATTTTAGCATTATTATCTATCATATATTTACCAGTTAATTTAATAGTATATTCTTCTATATCATATATATCATATATAACCTTTATCATGAGGATATCTCCTATATCTATTATATCATCAGAAGTTCTTTTTTTATCTACTATTTTAAGATTTTTCTCATCTTCTAACATTTTATTTATTCTAGAAGCAATCTTTCTACTTTCTCGCATTGTATCTTCAAAAGCAAAATTATCATGCCAACCATCACCTACTGCATCAGCATAGGATTCACTCCCTATGCTGGCAATAGATAAACTTAAATCTTTTAATTTATTTAATTCTTCATAATACTGATTAAATCCATCAATATCTACTAATATATCTTTCATAAACACCTCCTATGAACCTGTACTACTATAATGTTTTAAGCCTATTTTAAAAGATAAAAAACATGGTATTAAATATACTACTATTAATAACGGTGATAATAAATATAAAGTATTATTAGATTTTCCTAATAGATAAAGTAAAGGATAATAATTAACTGAAGCATATGGAATAATAAAAGTAAATATAAATATAAAACCTTTTCTAAATATTCCTATTGGATACTGAGCCATTTGTTTACCACCATCAGTTAATAAGTTTCTTACTTCTAATCCATGAATAGTAATAAAACAGTATGAAGCCATTAATAAGAATATTCCAAAGAATAATATTGTTGAAGATATAAACATTGTTATTATTAATAATATATTTATAATATTCCATTCTATATTCAAATGACTTATAGCTATAAAGAATATTATTAATGACTGTATAATTCTAGCTACTTTTACAAAATCCATTTCACTACATATTACTTGATATAATATACCTCTAGGTCTTACTAATAATCTATCTAAAGAGCCATCAATAATAAATTTATCAAACTTATCTACTCCTCTAAAGAATGTTTCATTAAAAGCAAAGCCAAAATGAATAATAGAAAAACATAATAGTACTTCATATAAAGTAAAACCTTTAATATTATCAAATCTTTGAAATAAAGCTACTGTCATAAAGTAATAAGTAAAAAATACTCCTATCTGACTAATAAAAGTCAAGATAAATGATAGACGATATTCTAACTGTGACTTTAATTTAAGTTTCATTGATTCTATATATAACTTAACCACCTTGTATCACAGCCTTTCTAAGTGACACTCTTGATATTAAGTATCCTAATGATATTGTAATAATTATCCAAATGATAGAGCCGACAATAAGAATATATCCTTCTTTTAGTGGTATGCTATTAGAGTATATTCTAAAGGGAAAGTCTCCAATAAACCTAAAAGGAAGAAATTCCGCTATATGTTTTAACCACGTTGGAAAGAAAGGTATTGGAACCGTTCCACCCATAAATATATCTGCTATTACACTATAAGTAGTCATAGCACCCTTTTCATCTAAAGTAAACATTGTTAAAATATGCATAAGTAAATTTAAAGCCGTGACTAAGAATAATCCTAATACTAATGCTACTATAAATATTATAAAATTATTTATCGAATAAGGACCAGATAAATGAAATGGTTCTGGTAATGATATAGCAAGAATTATTAAAGGAATAAATCTAAGTAAAACTGCTACTAACCTTTTAGCTAGCATCTTAATATACCATTTAAAATAAAAGTCTTGAGGTCTTATTAATTCATAAGCTAAATTACCATTCTTAATCATATCAAGTAGTTCATTCTCTCTATCAAAAGGATATATTAAAGCAAAGAATGATTGCTGAAGCCATAAGTAATTAACAAGTTCTTGCCAGTTCATTGGTACATTACCACCACTTTCGTAGAAGGCTAAATATACCATAATAAATATTAAAGCAAAGAATATTTGTGTACATATACCCGCTACTGCTTCCATTCGATATTGAAGATTTGTTATAAATCTTAATCTAAAATAACTTAAATATGATTTCATAATTCATAGTCCTCGTATAATTTAAGTATTACATCATCTATGCTTTCATTATCTATCTCAATATCATTTATATTATATTTTAGAGTAAGTTTACTTAAAAAATCAGATATACTTATTATATTAGAGTCTATTACAAAATTATAATAATCTATTTTTTTATTCTTCTTAACAAGACCTTTTACTTTGATATTATCTATCTTATCTTTAGTAAATATCTTAATATTTTTATAACTACCATACTTTAATTTTAATGTTTTTATATTTCCATCATATAGTATCTCTCCATTACCAATTAAGATAATTCTCTTAGCCAGTGCTTCAATATCATTCATATCATGAGTAGTAAGAATTACTGTTACTTTATTTTCTTTATTTATCTTTTTAATAAAGTCTCTTACTATCTTCTTAGATATAGCATCTAATCCTATTGTAGGTTCATCTAAGAATAATATTTCTGGCTTATGTAGAAGAGATGATGCTATTTCACACCTCATTCTCTCTCCTAGAGAAAGCGTTCTAACCGGTTTCTTTATTATTTCTTCAATACCCAAAAGTTCTACTAGATATTTCTTTGTCTTTTGATATTCATTATTATCTATTTTATAGATATCTCTTAGTAAATCAAAAGTATCTTCCGCCGGAATATCAAAAGCAAGTTGACTTCTTTGTCCAAAGACTACTCCTATCTTAGACACATATTTTTTTCGATCTTTAATAGGATCTAAATTATTTATTTTGATGCTTCCACTAGTAGGAAGAAGTATTCCTGAAAGCATCTTAATGGTAGTACTCTTTCCAGCGCCATTAGGTCCAATATAACCTACTACTTCTCCTTTCTTTATTTCAAAAGATATATTCTTTACTGCTTCTACTTCTTTGTATTCTCTTTTGAAAAATGATTTTAAAGCAGCCTTTAGTCCACTATTTCGTTTGGCTACTTTAAAAGTTTTTGTTATGTTATCAACTTTGATGAATGACATTTTAATATCACATCCTTTCTGACAACGCAAAAAAGCCACATATTTATATATGTAGTCTCTTCGTGTAAATAAATATATGGATTTTTCTTCGCAAATGTCATAATAAATATATAATATTTAAAATACTTTGTCAATAGTTTTATACTATTTTTTTATCTAATAGTTCATTTAAACTTTTAAACTCCTTAGATACTTCTAATTTTTCTTCATAATATTTACCATTTTGGTAGAAACCTTTCAAAGCATATGCTTCTTTTATATTATGAGCCTTTACTTCACTAGTAATTATTCTATATTCATTATCTACTATCTCGATACAAGAACAATTACTTAACATTATGCCTACTTTATCTTTATTTTTTAATTCTTCTTTCGTAGATTCATATCTTCCATCTTCATCAGTATGAGGAGTAATATAAGCATCTATATAGTTTAGACAATCTACACTACTAAAGGTTATATTGTTATTACTAGTTACTGAATCTGAATTACAAGAATTAAACCAGCACACTGCTCCAGCAGATACCCCACACATTACTTTACCTTCGTTGTAGGCTTTAAGTAATACTTTATCAAATCCTGTTTTCTTCCATAAATTAATCATCTCTAAAGTATCACCACCACCTTCATAAATAATATCGGCCCACTCTATTTTCTCTTTTACTACTTCCATATCATCTAATTCAGTACTTTTTAAAGTTCTGCAACTACAACCAAACATATCTCCATATATTTTTTTCATCGTTTCAAAATAACCCTCTTCAATAGCATTATTAAATGGCTGAGCATGAACCATAAATAAATAATTAGGATTTTCTTTACCTGTTAATCTTATTATTTCTCTATCCATAGGTTCAGTTTCATACGCACGATATTTACCATTACCTAAATATCTTCCATTCTCTCCTCCACCTATAGCCACTATTTTCTTTGTCATAATATCCTCCTTTATTACTACTTTATATTATATTTATAATCATTAATCTTTAATTTTTTATTTTCTTTTTCTAATTCTTTTAAGCTTTTATCCGGTGTTGGTAAGTCTTCTGGCATAGTACCTCCTAATTCTTTAATAGTGTTTCTTATCTTACTTCCAACTTCATAATGAGTTTTATTTGCTTTACTTTCAGAATTAACATCATCTCTTTTTAGTTTTTGTTCCGTTTGAGATATTCTAAACAGATTAGCAATTAATTCCTCACTACCCATATTATCTAATATGTCTTCTCGGTATCTTAGTTTTTTTCTTTTGGCAATATCATCAGCGGTTTCTCCATTATATAATCCTTTATAACCAGCATTATGAAACTTATCGAAGTTCTTTACTCCAGCATTTCGTGCAGCAATATTTAATGAATAATTTCCTTTCCTTGTTAGATTTCTCTGATAAAATCTTTTTTCTTCTTCTGTTAAACTAGAATATTCTCTTTCTGTCAATTCCATCTTTCTAGTTTGAATGGCAAAATAAGTTTGCCCTAAAGCAACAACTTCTTTTTTAGGATCAGCATTTTGTACTATTAAATAACATGCATAACGAGATAATTTATAATCTAATATAGTTCTTTTAGCTTCTTTTGCTAATTCTATCATTTTTCCCACTTGGGAAAAATGTTCTTCACATTCATAATTACTTTTCTTACACGCTATTTTTGCATTGTTAATTACATTATTAAACTTATCCCATCTTTTATATTCCAGTACCTTTTGTAATTCTCTAGCTAGCCAATATTCATTACCAAACTCATCTATATGTTTTATATCATCAAACATCTTTTCTGTATATTCTTTTATTTCATTCATTTAAAACATCTCCTTCCATTATAGTCACTTTCTTTATCCCAAACTGTTCTAATTGTTTCATTATTAAATATTTTATTGATTAAATGCATTTTATCGTCTTTCATCAAAACCCTCCTCTTTTCTTACACTCTCAATATAACACATATAAAATGTCTAAGTCAATGATTTTTTATATATTTTTTGGTAATATTCTTACCAAAAAGAAAAAGTACTCTATAAGTACTTATCATCTAAATTAAATTCATATACACATTCAGTTATATCAATACTATGTACACTAGAATACTCTAATTCTACAACTTTACCACCTATTTTTTGATAAAATTCATTAGCAGTATTTTCTTTTAAACATCTAATAATAACTCTTTTATACCCATTATCTTTAAATATATTGAAACAATATTTAATAAGTTTAGTTCCATAACCATTTTTCTGATTATTATCTTCTATATAGATAGAATATATTTCTTTATAGTCCTTATACTTATCTCCTCTTGCATCTCCGTAGCAGATAAATGCTTTAACCATATTATCTTCTTCTAGAAGAGCGTAATTAGAAGTACCTTCGCTTATAGCTTTCTTAATATTTTCAACTCTAGTATCATATTCACTTTCTTGTTTATCAAATACTTCTTTTGGAAAAACATTACTATAAGTACTTCGCCAAGAATTTAAATGTATTCTAACTATTCTTTCAGCATCGCTTGTATTAGCCTCTCTAATCATATAAATCACCATTACTAAAGTATATTTCTAATCTATTATATTTACCAGTATACTTTTCTATATAGTTATTATTAGTATAATCTTTTACTACATTTATCCAAAAAGATTCTGCTACCTTAGAATTAGGTACAGCCTTAATAGTCCAATTACCTTTATACATATCAAATACTTTTACTACTACTTCTTTACCTATTTTATTTCTTTTATAATTATTTAAAACAAATATTTCACTTATCTCATAATTATTATTTTCATTATTATCTATAAGTACAAAACCTAATATATCTTTATTATTCTTAACAAAATAAGCATAATTATCTATAAAATACTTATCTAAATCGTATTCATACTGACATATATCAGAATTAAAAGTAATAGGAAAATATAAACTTAAATCATGTAAATATAATTGTAATAATCTTTCTAATTTATTTCTATCTTCTAATCTAACCTTTTCTAATTTAATATTCATATTATCTAATCACGACTCCTCTTATTCATATTTTATCATATATTTACATATTTCATCATATATATTCATATTTTTATTTACTAATATTGTATTAATTCCCATTTCACCAGCAGTCTCAATATTATCTTTATTATCATCTAGAAATAATACATTATTACTATTAATATTATACTTATCTAATATATATTTATAAAAATCATAATTAGGTTTAATTAAATGTATCTCTGAAGATATAATAATATCATCTAAATAACTACTATTAAAATTATTTATAATAAAATCTTTAACATACGATACATGATTAGTGGCTATAATAACTTTAACATTATTATATTTATTTTTTATCTTTTTAAATATATCTTTATCTTTTACATAATATAATTTATTAATAATATTTTTAGTAATATCTATAATTTCATTCTTATCATAAATAATATTTGTTTTATTATTTAAATATTCTTCATCACTTAAGTTAGGTCCAAATAATCTTTCTATTTTATCTTCTTTATCATTTAGTACATCATCTCTTTCAAATACAAGTACTCCAACTAAATCTAACATAATTAATTTAATATTATTATTCACTATATCCTCCATAATATTTTCTTTAACCTCTTCAGCCTGTAGTCTTCCGAGGTATGATGAAGCCTATTCTAGTCTTCCTCATAATATTTCTTTAGTTAATATCAATATATCATATAAAATAGCCAAAGGCAATAATATATTGTTTTTTAAAGAAAATAAGCACTATTTCAAGTACTTATCTATTATTTCGAATAATTTATCTTTACTAATAGGTTTAAGTAAATAACCACTAAAACCATATTTTAAATATTCTTCATTATATTCATATTCATTATTTCTAGTAAGTAAGATAACATTAGTTTTAAAGTTTCTAATATCTTTAAACTTCTTCATAACAGTTACCCCATCTAATGGATCCATAACTTCATCTAGTAATATTAAATCATATTTTTCTTTACCTCTAATTTTATCTAATGCTTCTTTACCTAAACTAACATAATCAAGTTTAATATTAGTATCACGAATTAATTTACTAATAATTTTCTCAGTAGAAATATTATCATCTACTAAAAGTATTTTCTTTTCATCATATGCACTTTCATACTTAGTATATTTTTCATTAGATTCTTCTACTATCTTTTGATCAAGTACTATCTTCATAGTAGTACCATTACCATAATTACTACTAGGAATAATAGTACCACCCATTAAAGTAATTAATTTTCTAGCAGTAAATAAATTATTCTTAATATCATTTCCATCTATTTCTTCTTTCCTTTTATAGAAGATACTATCCATCTCATCAGGAGATATTCCTACTCCCGAATCTTCAATAGTAATAATAAGTCTTGCTATATTATTCTTAATAATCGTATTAACATTAAGTTCAATATAGCCTTCTTTAGTATACTTAATACTATTATCTAAAATACTAGTTAAAACATTTTTAAGTCCTAAATTATCTCCATATAAATATTCAGGTAAATCACTAGCAATATCATTTCTAAAAGTAAGACCTTTCTTACTACATTCATCACTATATAAAGTAACTATCTTTTTTAATAATAATTTAATATTATATTTATCATCATATACTTTAATACTAGCACTATCAATACTATCTACATCAAGTATCTCATTAGTCATTGTAGTAAATCTAGCAGTGTTCTCTTTAATAGCCCTTAAATAATCATTAACTAAATCTTTATCTACTTTCTTATTACTTATCTCATTAATCGCAGCATCAGTATTATAATTAATATCCTTAGTAATAAGTCTAATATCATTAGTCATATTATATAAAAACATAGTCTTATCTTCATTAGCATTATCACTGATCTCTTTAGCCTTATGATATTCTTCAATCATCTTAACATCAGGATTCTCTATTGTAAAATACATAAGGAAAGTAACAAAGGTTTCCATAGCGGGTATCAATATTAAAGTTGGATTAGTAAGTTGAACTAATGTAACTACTGTTCCTAATGCCATAAAAACTAATACTGGAGAATATTTTTTTACACTTTTTAATTTAATATTTTTTAGAAAAGTCACAATGCAAACTAATATAGCCATGCCAGATATAATATATGCAAGTGTTGTTCCATCACCATAGGAATGAATTCCCTTATCAGTAATAGAAAATCTAACTGGTAACATATAAATAACAAGCGTTACAACAAGAAATGTAATTAACAATATTTTATTTCTTCTTTTTTTCTTAAAGTTGCTTAAACTATTACCATTACTACCACTATTAGATATTGTCATTATATAAAATGTAAAGAGACTTATCCAAGTAACAAAATAAATTAAGTAAAATTTAGTAAGAACAATTGTTAATGCTTGATGTTCATAGTACTTTGAAGAAACAATTCCTAAAGTAATATCTATTATTAGTCCAATAAAGTTAGTTATAATAAGAGAAGAATATACTTTGTTTTCAAAACTATTATATCTTTTCTTATTAAAATAAACTACTATTAACAATACACAATATATAAAAGCACATATCTGAATATATATACTACTATTTACTCCACTCACTCTATCACCTATCCTAATAATAGTATAATATGAAATTTATTTTTTTACAAGAAAAAAAGACAATTTTTATTTTTATAAATTATCTTTCTTTACTTTAATTCTTGTCTTTACTTTAATTCCATCTTTCTTTTTACCTTCTTCAAATTCTTGAACTAAAACAAAATCTTTTTTACCTGCTTTAGTTTCTGGAATCTTATCAACAAAAACATATTCAATTGGTCTAGAATTATCTCTTAATATTTCTTCACACTTTTTATTCATTTCTGTTACTATCTCTGAATAATCAGCAGGACTATCTTTTACTACAACATATGCTTTTAAAGCATTAAGTGTCTCTTCATTTGGCACAGATACAACTACACAATTAGGTATAACAGCAGTACCATAATTACCTATTAATATGTCTTCGACATAATCATTACTTACTTTAGATACAGTATTTGTTTTTATATCTACTATCATAGTAATTCTTTTATCTCTACCAATATATTTTAAATTACCCGTAGGAGTAATCATTCCAATATCACCAGTTCTTACCCAAACTATTTCATTACCATCTTTATCGTACTCTTTAACAAATAATTTGTCAGTAGCCTCTTCATTTTTATAATAGCCAATCATTCTACATGGACCACTAAGCCATATCTCACCAGCAGTATTATAACCAACTTCTTCTTTAGTTTCTGGATTTACTATTTTTATATTAGTATCATTAAGAGGTCTACCAACTGTACCAAATTCGTCATTTTCATCAAAAGTACATACTGCACAACTACCCATTTCACTCATACCATAACCTACAGTTACATTATATTTACAGTTATGTTTATGTAAAAAGTTATTAGCCTTCTTTAATGTTTCACTAGCAAGAGCACCACCACCTGCTACTATAAATTTTATTGCACTTAAATCAACATTATTTTCTTCAAACCCTTTATCATTTAACATACTCATAACTGTACTAGGAATTCCTTGAACAGCAGTAATTTTATGTTTCATAAAATATTTATGAATATTTTGATAATCAACTTTAGGTACTACTACAATATTAATCCCCCTTGCTAAACACATATGAACATTATTACAAAGAACATATAAAGGATATGGCGGAAGTACAAGTAATTCCTTATCTCCTCTTTCTAATACTGGTGTTTCTTCAGCAATTTGACGAACCATTTCATTAAATCCATAATTAGAAGATAATACACCCTTTGATTTACCAGTAGTACCACTAGTATGAGTAAGAGAACAAGCATCATTAAATGTATTAACAATTATCTCTTTATTATGTTTACCAAGATTCATAAAATCTTTAAATGATATATATCTACTACTAGGATAAGTCTTTGTTTTAGATACTTCTTTAATAAATGACATAAGTGAAATATTCTTTTCTTTTCTTAACTTCTTATATTTATCATATAAAATTATTGCTTTATTTTTAGTACTAACTAAATTAGTAGCATCTACCATTATTACCTTTTCGATATTAAGTTCTTCTACTACATCTTTAAAATTATCAAAGTTACCATCATAACTAACAAATATTTTAGATTCTGCTTCTTCTAAATAGAATTTAACTTCATCTTTACTTGCTAGTGGATGAATCTGATTAGCAATAGCACCTAGTCTATTTAAAGCATAAAAATTAACTATATTCTCTACAAAACTTGGAAGACATACTGTAACAATATCTCCCTTTTTTACTCCTAATTCCATATATGCCATAGTAGTAGTTTCTATCATTTTAAATAACTCTCTATATGTTATTTTAGTACTTGAATAATCTATTAATGGATCATATTCTAATGCTACATCATCTAAATTATTTTTATTACATTCATATATATAATCATATACACTAAGATGAGAATCAGGTAATTTAACTGATGCTCTTTTACTTCTTTTTAACCATATTCTATCTTTAGAAGGAATACCAGTTAATTTGTTTGGTAAGTCTGCTACTAATTCTAATTTCTTATCATCTTTCATACATTTCCTCCTACACACTATAAAATTTATTTTTTTAATTATACAACTCATTTCTATTATTAATTAAACTCTTAATTAATATGAATATTATGTTTCTTCATATACATTTCTGGTTTTCCCATATTTAACTCTTCTGATACATTCAATTCCAAACTATCAATAAAATTCTGTATTTCTTTCTTTATTAATTTAACATCAACATCTTCGTTAGTACAATATTCTACTTCCATAAATATTCCTAAATCTTTTACATTCTCTATTACTATCTCATAATTATTATATGTATATGTTTCTTTTTTATTTTCTATTTTAATAAATTTTACTAGTCCTAATTTTTCGAAAATTTCTTTTATAATATCAATAGATTCTACTTTAGTTTCATATTCATTTGAATATAACCATTTGCCATCTTCAAAAATATCATCCTTATATGTTATAAAATAATTATCATTTTTACTTCTAAGTCGTAAACAATGACTAAGTTGATTTTCTTTATCTGGTTTTAATGTATCTCTTTTAGGATCATAATAATATTCATCTATAGTTTCTTTTAATCCTTCATAATTAAATTTCTCAAATTTTCTTTTAATATTTAATATATCATCATATACTTCTACTAATACTTCTATCTCTTTCATACTTTCTCCTATTATATAAATATAAAAGCCTAAATAAAGGCTTTCATTTTTAATTTACATTAAACAAATAATACCAACTATTATATATATTATTTATTTTTAACTAATTTTTTATGATTATAATAATTATGAATATAATTTAGTGTATCTTCTGCACTATCTGAAATGTGGTAGTTACCACTAACAGATATGTCAGTAAAGTTTTGATTATATAAATAATCCAAAAATAATAATAATTTATCAAAATAATTATTTGAATTATATATTATAATTGGTTTATCAAATTCCTTATTTCTTTTTGATTCTATTGCAGTAAATAATTCATAGATAGTACCAATACCACCTGGTAAAAATATTAAAGCATCAGATTCTCTTATCATTTCATCAGTTCTGTCAGAAATAGTTTTAGTTAATCTTTCACAATTACACTCTAATTCTAATAAATCATCTTTGTAAACTTCGGGACATATTCCAGTAATTTTATTATTATTTCTTTTTGCTATTTCATAAGATAAACCCATAATTCCACTAGAGCAGGCTCCAAATACAATGTCATTATCTTTTAATAATAAAGATAAATAGCTATTACAATCATCTAAATATTTCTTATCTATCTTGTCACTAGAAGAACATCCAATAAATAATTTCATACGCAAACCTCCTAATATGTATTATACAATAACGTATACAATTATACAAGTATAATAATCAATTAAGGTATAACACATATATTATTATTTTTAAACTTTTGTACTTTAAAAATAATTAATTAAAAATATAAAAGATACTTATCAAGGAATTAAATTATAGATTAAACCCACCAGGAGTAATACATTGTCTTTCGTGATATTAATATAATTATTTTATATAATAAAGGTACTAGATTTTACTAGTGCTTTTTTTAAACTAAATCTTTATTCTTTATTATAAATACATTTCTATCTTTATAAAAAGCATAAAATACTTCATTTAAATTTATATCTTTTTTATCTAATAATCTATATACCCATTTATGATCTTTTTTTAATAATCTTAATGTATCATCTTGTATTTCACTATCTAATATAAGTGGTAATGGTAATGGAGAAGATAATGTTTTATTCTCATCATATCCAAATACTGATAAAGTACCATTATTTTCAAGTATTGCATATTCTACTTCTTCTATGGATCTATATCCTTTTTCTCTTAATTGAACTAATAAATCATCTAAGTTATATTTTTGTTTTTGCATTTCTTTATAATTTATCTTTCCATTATTAATAATAGTTGAAGGATTTCCGTCTAAAAATACTCTAAACCTTGGTTTTCTTAATGAAAAATATGCTAATGTTATTTGTAATATTGTTAAAGCTACTATTGGAATTATAGAAAACATAATATTTTTATCATAGTTTTCTATACTTATTACTACTAATTCTACTATTAAGATTGATACTATTAGATCAATTA
>USIB01000033.1 GCA_900554615.1 uncultured Mycoplasmatota bacterium
TAGTGAAGAACAAAACGCTGACAAGATAAAATATATAACTGAAAATTGTAAACACTTACAAGATAAAGACTTAGAATTTATTGTAAGAATAATGACAATAATGCGTGAAGAATATGTAAAAATAAGTACAGATGCAGATTAAGAATGATATTTTTATCATTCTTTTTATATACTTTAATATGAATAATAAAAATGAAAATCTTCTAAAAGAAGTAAATATAGATATCATTTTTTTCTTTTTAGTAATAGTTAAATCACTAGTTTCTTTCTACATAATAACAGAAAAAAAGAAAAGCATTTTAAATATTCCTAGTATTACTAATGAAGAAGCCAATAAATTATATTACTATAATCGTAGATTAAATGTCGTAATAGCCATTTATTTCTTTCTAAATGCCTATAGTAATTATCAAGGTAGTGATCCAAATAATAATACTGGAGAAAAATACTTACTCGCCGCAACATTCTTTATTCTAATCGGTTCTCTTTTATATTTACCATTAGGAAATAGTAATTTAATAATAGAAAACTAGTATAAAAATATTTTCCTATCCCATAATAAAAAAGAAAGGAAGATATATATGCTATCAAAATATTATTTAAATGATTACTTTCCTCTTATTGATTCTCCATTACTTAAAGAAAGAGAGTACATGAAAACAGATATAAGAGAAGAAGTAAATAAATATATCATGGAAATAGATTTACCAGGATTAAAAAAAGAAGATATAATAATAAACTATGAAAATGGATATTTAACTATTAAGGCTACCAAAACAGTTAATTTAAAAGTAGAGGCCTATATAAGAAGAGAAAGATTTTATGGTGAAGTAAAAAGAAGTTTTTATATTGGTGAAAAGAAGGAGAGTTTTATTAGGGCTACTTATGATAATGGAATACTATCTATTAGTTTTCCTAAAGAAGAAGATGTGAAGAAATCTAAAAAAATTATTGCAATCAACTAGGGTTGGTTGCTTTTGTTTTATTTTGATTGTATAATATTTTTATATTGTTTATATATTTTAGGTACTGCCATTATAAATACTTGTCTATGGCAGATAGATATATAATTTATATTAGTAAAGAGGTGTTATTATATTATGAAAATTAGTTCTGATTGGAAAGATTATGAGTGCATTGCTAGTGGCGATGGAGAAAAGATAGAAAGGTGGGGAAATGTTATTTTAAGAAGGCCTGATCCTCAAATTATATGGAATAAAAGTAATAATGAAATTTGGAATAAATGGGATGGATTTTATCATAGAAGCAATAAAGGTGGAGGTAATTGGGAATTTAGAACTAAACTTAAAGATAGTTGGACTATTAATTATAAAGATTTAAAATTCAAGGTAAGTCCTACTAATTTTAAGCATACTGGTATTTTTCCTGAGCAAGCTACTAATTGGGATTTTATTATGGATAAAGTTAAGTCTTATAAGGGAAATGATATGAGAGTTTTAAATTTATTTGCATATACAGGATGCGCTACTATGGCGGCATCAAAGGCTGGTGCTAGTGAGGTAGTTCATGTTGATGCTTCCAAGGGAATGGTAGATTGGGCTAAAGAAAATATGGAGTTATGTAATCTAGGAGAACATAAAATTCGTTTTATTGTTGATGATGTTATTAAATTCTTAGAAAGAGAAAAAAGAAGAGGAAGAACATATCATGGTATTATTATGGATCCTCCTAGTTATGGGAGAGGACCTAATGGAGAGGTTTGGAGATTAGAGGATAATCTTAAGGAACTTCTTGATAAGGTTGCTGATATTCTGGATCCTGATTATAGTTTTGTTCTTATTAATTCTTATACTACTGGAGTTTCACCTACTTCTTTAAATAATATTTTATCTTTGACTTTTAAAAATACTAAAATAGAAACTGGAGAGATAGGATTACCAATAACAGAGAATAATTTGGTACTTCCTTGTGGTATTTATGGAAGAGTATGCAAAGATTAATATAATATACGAAGATAATCATTTATTAGTAGTAGAGAAACCTATATATATGCCAGTATGTGAGGATGAGTCAAAAGATGATGATTTACTTACTATATTAAAGAAGTATATAAAAGATAAATATAATAAACCTGGTAATGTTTATTTGGGATTAGTTCATAGATTAGATAGGCCTGTTGGAGGAGTTATGGTATTTGCTAAAACTTCTAAGGCCGCTGCTAGGTTAAGTAAACAAATAACTGAAAAGAAATTTGAAAAAACTTATTACGCTGTTACCTGCGGAATAATAAAAAATAATGGGACATTAGAAGATTATTTAGTTAAGAATGAGAAAAAAAATATTTCTTATGTTAGTGATAGTAAGAATGGAAAATATGCATCTTTAGATTATAAAGTTATTGATGTTAGGGATAATATGAGTTTAGTTGAGATACATCTTCATACTGGAAGATCACATCAAATTAGAGTTCAATTTTCTTCTAGGGGATATCCTTTAGTTGGGGATGCTAAATATAATAAGAATTTTGATGGTAAGACTCCTATTGCATTATTTGCTAAAAAGTTATCTTTTTATCATCCTGTTACTAAAGAGAAACTTACTTTTGAATTAGAATTACCAAAAAGATACCCTTTTAATTTGTTTTAGGGTATCTTTTATTATTATATTATTTCATTCCAAATGCTTTCCATGGATCGGTAACACAACTTCTTCCACCATTTTTGTGGATTTCTACATGTAAGTGAGGACCAGTTGAGTTTCCAGTATCTCCTAGATAACCAATAAGGTCACCTTTTTTTACTTGCTTTGTATCTGATGTAGTTGATGTACTTGGATATGTGCTTGCTGGACATGGTGGTGATCCATTTTTCTTAGGGCAGCTTTCTGTTACTGGAGCCTTTATACCATCTGCAAACTTTAATAAATGTGCATATATTATTGATGTACCATCAGATGCAGTTATTCTTACTTGATTTCCATAACTTGTTAATACTTTTTTTCCACTTACTACTTGAGTTGAATAAGTTTGAATAAATTGCGCTTCTCCATCCATTCCTGCATATATTGGAGTTCCAGATGCAATACCACTTAAATCATGAGATACACTATTAGAGCATCCTGCAGTTGAGCCAGTGCTACCAAAGTATCCTGTTACTCCTTGAACTGGGGCAAAATAAGTACCTTGAGTGCCACTATCTAAATGTGATGATCCTCCAGATGTACTACCAGAAGAGTTACCACTAGATTCATCTACTGATGGTCTTACTTCTGTATTATCTTCTTGGTTCTTTTTACTATTATTTATTATTTCATTTTTAATTGTCTTTAATTCATTTAACATTGTTTCTTTTTCTGACTTATCACTTTTTTTATTTATAGCATCTTCTGCTTCTAATACACTTGTCATAGTTTTATCAGATTTGGCTTTTTCTAAAGCGGTTTGAGCTTCTGTATCAATCAATTCATTTATTTTATCAGAATTAGCATTAACTAAGCATTCAGCATAGTTAATACTGGTATCTTCTAAAGAATCACTTATTATCTTTGTTAGCAAATTAACAACTGTTGGTATAAAGAAAATGCAAACACAATATATTAATCTTTTTATAGCAATAGATAAATTTTTTTTCATATCTTCTTCTTTAGCTGCAGAGACATTTTTAAAGAAGTCTATTCCTAACATTACTATTAATCCTATTGGCACTATAAAAAATACTATATCTAATAATTGTTTAATAAAGAATATTACTTTTAATACATCTGGATTAGTACATGCTTCCATTTTACCACTCTCACTTTTCTAAAGTTTTATTTAATACTTTTAAGTTATTGATTATTACTTGATATGTATCATATCTTTTTTCAACTTTTCCTGTTATTTTTATTATATCATAGTTTTTAATTTTTGGACAAGTCTTATATTCATTAGGAAACATTGTTAGAGATATTTCTCCATATTCGTCTTTTCCTGTTATAAATGCCATTACATCATTTTTCTTAGTTGTTAATTCTTTTATTCTTGATACTAATACTGTCATAGTTATTCTTTTATCATAATAATTTTTTACATTTTGAGTTGTTATATCAGAGCTTTCTCTATATTTTGTAACGGGATGATTACTTATATAGAAGCCAAAAGTGTTATATTGAATGTTTAATAGTTCATCTAAGGTATATTCTTCGTATACTTCTATTACTGGTTCTGGTAAGTCAACCATGCCAATATCTTTTGATATTTCTGCATAATTCATTATATTATCTAAGTTTTCTATTAAAGTTTTTCTATTATATCCTAAGTTAATTGCTCCAGCATTAATTAAGTTAGTTATAACTCTTGTATTAACTGAAGTACCATTCATTCTAAGTACAAAGTCACTAAAATCAGTAAACTGTCCTTTTTCTCTTTCTTTAATTATATCATTACTACTTACGGTACCGACACTTTTAATAATTGATAAAGGACATCTAATATTATTACCATCAACATAGTATTTACTAGTACTTAAATTAATATCTGGTGGTAATATCTTAATATTTGATTTTCTTGCTCTATTAATATAAATATTAGTTTTAATATCATTACCAATAGAGTTGGATAATATTGCACTTATAAAATATTTAGGAAAATATGCTTTTATAAAAGCCATTCTATAAGATGTAATTGCATATGCTACAGAATGTGATTTATTAAAACCATAATTAGCAAACTTTAAAATCAAGTCATACACTTCAGTAGCGGTCCCTTCGTCATATCCATTATCTAGACATCCCTTAATAAACTTAGGCTTTTCTGCTAAAATAATACTTTCTTTTTTCTTTGACATTGCTCTTCTTAAAATATCAGCCTCACCATAAGAATAACTAGCCATCTTTCTAACTATTTGCATAATTTGCTCTTGATAAATAATAATACCATAAGTAGGTTTAAGAATATCTTCTAAATCAGGATGAATATAATCAATCTTTTCTCTACCTTCTCTTCTGGCAATAAATAAGTCAATATTATCCATTGGGCCTGGTCTATATAATGCAAGAGCAGTAGCAATATCATCAAAAGAGTTAATTTTAAGTTTAGATAAAAATCTTTTCATTCCTACTGATTCAAATTGAAAAATACCATCCGTATCGACATCTCTAAATATTTTTAAAGTTTTTTTATCATCTAGAGGAATCTTCTCAAAACTAATATTAATACCCTCATTTTTTCTAATCTCATCAATAACATTACTAATTAAAGTTAAATTATCAAGACCTAAAAAGTCCATTTTAAGTAAGCCTAAAGGCTCCAAGTAATCCTTAGAAAAAGCCGAAACATACATTCCAAGAGGATTTTTATATAAAGGAATAACCTCATCTATTGGAACGCTACTCATAACAACACCAGCAGCATGAACAGAAATATGTCTAGGAAGACCTTCAAGTTTAAGACTTGCCTTATAAAGTTTCATATACTCACTATTAGAATTAATAAGTCTATAAAATTTGCTCCCCATAACATAACTATCCTTAAGTTCTTTACTTGTAATAGATTTAGCAATTTCATCTATAATAGGAAGTGAAATATTAAGAACTCTTCCGACATCTCTAATAACCTGTTTAGCACCAAGAGTATTAAAAGTAATAATACCAATAGCCCTTTTTTCACCATACTTTTCCATTACATAGTCAGTAACGATATTTCTTTTTTCACTATCAAAATCAATATCGATATCGGGCATTGTAACCCTTTCGGGATTTAAAAATCTCTCAAATAATAAATCATACTTAATAGGGTCAACATCAGTAATACCAAGACAATAACTAACCAAACTGCCAGCGGCACTACCTCTACCAGGACCAACTAAAATATTATTAAATTTAGCATATTTAACATAATCCCAAACAACTAAGAAATAATCACAAAATCCCATTTTATTAATAACATCTAGTTCATAATTTAATCTTTCCTGATATACATTAGTTACATTGTTAGCAAGTCTCTTTTTTAATCCCTTATTGCATAAAGAACTAAGATATTCAAAAGAGTTAATATTCTCATCATAAATAGGAAGAAGACCATCTCTCTTTTCAAAAGAAACATTAGAGTTTTGAACAATATATTCCATATTAGACAAAATATCATCATTAGTAAGAAAATCAAATTCATTCTTACTAAGTAAGTGTTTCCCTTTATAATTATTAAGTTCCATCTCACCTAGTTTTTTATCATCACGAATCATAGTAAGATAGTCAATATATTTATAGTCATCATTATCAATATAACAAATATCAGTAATAAGAGCACATTTTTCCCTATTATCTTTTATTTCATTCTTGTTAGAATATCCAATAAAATATTCATCAAAGATATCAATAACATCTTTATTATAAGAAGAAATAGGCATAATTAAAATAATATCTTTAGAGTAAGATTTAATTTCTTCAAAAGAAATATCCCTATCAGAAATAATTGTAGCAATCTTAATAAGGTTTTTATATCCATCATTATTCTTGG
This sequence comes from uncultured Mycoplasmatota bacterium, assembly GCA_900554615.1. Lineage (GTDB taxonomy): Bacteria > Bacillota_I > Bacilli_A > RF39 > UBA660 > CAG-302. The sequence goes on from USIB01000033.1 coordinate 6,455, forward strand.
CAATTAAAATATAATCATCAAAAGAAGATTTAACTTCCATACCAATAATAGGTTTAATTCCATTATTAAGACAAGACAAATAAAATTCATATACTCCAAACATATTATTCACATCAGTAATAGCCAAAGAGGAGTAGCCCATTTCTTTAGCCCTCTTAGTCAAATCATCAATTCTATTTAAACTACTTAAAATAGAATAACAAGTTTTAACCTGTAAAGCACAAAGCATAAACTCCTCCTCCTTTAAAAATTAATATCTAAGTGTTAAGTAAGCAATAATAATTCCTGCAATAGCAATAATACTGGCAAGAGTAATAACTCCTGCAAAACCATTACTACCAATACCAATATTAGCACCAGCCTTTGGACTTTTAATTTCTTTAGATAAAACCCTAGTTTTAGGTCTATTAACTAAAGTAACACCTTCAGGCATGTTAAGAGGAGCCCCATCACTTTGAATCTCTAACTTAGAAGTGCCATTCTTATCAGTAAAAGACTTCTCTTGTTTTTCTGGATTAAACTTAAATCCATAGTTCTTATTTTCTTCCATTTAACTTTCCCTCACTTTCTTCTATTTTCAGCAATCATAGTAATATTATCAGTTAAATATTTAATTCTTTCAATAATTCTCCTTGCTTTAATCTTTCCTTCACTATCATTACCAGCAAGATGAACCTCAAGTTCCTTGATAGATAAATTAGAAGTAAAGAAAGTTGGCAATGCTTCCTGCATACGATATTGTAAAATAGTACCAAGAACTTCGTCTCTATTCCAACTAGTAACACTCTCCGCACCAATATCATCAATCAAAAGTAAATCACACTTCTTAACTTTATCAAATATTTCCCTGTAGTCATCAGAAAATCTTTCTTTAAGACTCCTCAAAAATTCAGGATAATAAAGAGAAGCAACCTTTTTACCTTTTTTAGCAAGTTCATTAAAGCAAGCAGCCACTACATATGTTTTACCACATCCAAAGTTACCTGTCAAGAATAAACCTTTACTTTTTTCATTATTTTCAATTTTCTTAATAAAAGTAGTAAGCCATTTAATAGTCTCTAACCTATTCTTATCATCAGTATAAATATCCTTCATTGAAGCATTAACAATCTCTTTAGGCATATCAAAAGAAATAATATTATTTCTGTAAGCCGTATCATTATCTAGTTTCTTCTTGTATTTGCAAGGAACATAAGAAAAAACCAAATTATCTTGTTCCACGCTAGGATAATAGACATAACCACATATACCATTTTTACATTCCATAATATTCTTACAATTCTTACAATTTTTAAGTTCGTTAGCAGAATCCATAATACTAGAAGTATACTTAATAAGTTCATCTCTAGAAAGTTTAAGCCTAGATACAAGGCTTTTAAAAGTATTATCTTCCATAGCAATATCAAAGTTCTCTTCAAGTTTAAATCTATCAAAACTATATTTATTATTAATAATATTTTTTGTATTTTTCATTATTTATACTCCTTTAAAAGTTCCTCTAATTGGTTATCTTCTCCATCATCAATTTTCTTCTTCTCAATTTCTTTATCAAACCAATCAGGAGTTTTAGCATTATTATATTTCTCTTGGGTAGTTTTCTTATTTCTTTTTTTATGTTCTTTTTCACATAGACTCATAGCATCTTCTACAGTCTCAATTCCTTTTCTTTGCCATTCACCAGCCATAGTCTCAACAAGTGCTCTCGTAAGTTTCTTATCATTAATATTAAGAATATAATCCACTAGTACATTAACAACTCCAGGTTTTAAATTATAATCAAGAAGTAAATCCTCTATCAATCTCAAATCTCTTCTTGTAGGTTCATTACCCTTATTCTTACTAACAAGAAGTTCTCTTGGTGAAATAGTTTCAAAAGTATAAATCATTTTAGCCCTTTTAGAAGTATCACCAATAGGCTTTCTTAAATACTCAGGTTGGCAATTAGAAACAATAGTAGGAAGATTACCACCATTATCAAACTGGTAGAAATTTCTAGCACTTTTTCTAAGTTCTTCCTTATTAATAGTTCCCCTCTCATTAAAACAACCCTTAACAATATTAGACATCTTAATAGCATCAATATCATATATAAAAGACAAATTAATAATAAGTTCCTTTATTTCTCTAGTAAATATTCTATTAACATCAATATTTTTAGGCATAGAGTTCATAAGAAAATTAAAATCAAAATTACTATTAATATTAAGTTTAAGTTTATTATATTTCCTAATATCCTCTAAAGATAGGTCGTAGGAGGTCATACAAGTACTTTCAAATACATCATTAAAGTTTTTAGTAATATCAGTATATCCACTAGTATTAAATCTAGGCATTTTAAAAGTCTTAATCAAATTATCATATTCCTTTTTACCAATATTACTATATAAAACAATATTAAGAATTGGATGAGATAAAAATTCTGTCGCACTAGCGGGACTATATAATTCATAAATATAATTATTAACATTTCCCTCTTTAACGAGAGTTCTAATAAGTCCAATAGCCTCTAGTTTACTTCTTGCTTCCATAACCTCATTAATAGTCATTCTAAGATTAGATACAATTTTTTGATGAGTAAAATCCGAACTAACAATTGAAGAACTATCTAAATCAGCCCATAACAAAAAATAAAGCATAACAGCATCAATTCCAATAACAGGAAGATATAAACTAGTAATAATTTTCCTATCCTCATCGTGTAGAATAGTCTTATTAATGACAACATAAGAGTCTGCTGGTAAAAGATTGTGTTTCATAAAAGTCTATCCCACCTCTCCACCTATATTGTATAATAAAAACAATTAAAAGTAAAGAAAAAAGAAGTCAAAAATAAAGCCTCTAAATTATTCTTTAATCTTAAGAAAACCAGCAAGAGAAATACTAAGAAGGAAAGTACCAAGAATCAAAATAGTAAAGTTATATCTAAATAAAAAAGAACTCATTATATTATTAGAAATATGAATAAGAAATATTTTTCTAACATTCCTTTCATTAACATAAATATAACCGTTAATAATATCGATAATAAAAGCAATAATTGAAGAATAAACATTAAAATGAAAAATAGCAAAGATAAAACTAGATAAGAAAATAATAATTATCTTATTATTAATCCATTTTTCTAATTTAGAAATAAAAGAGACTCTAAAGAGAACTTCTTCAAATATAGGACCAATAATACCAGAAGAAAAAATATTAAGAAAAAAGGAAATATTATCGCTTTGATAAGAATATAAATTGAATCTATATAAAATCATATTATAAATAATAGAAATAGATAATCCAAGAGTAATACAAAAAAAGTAATTTCTACCCTTAAAAGAAATATTAAAGTGTCTCTTCCTAATTTTAAGTATAATAAAAGATATATCAAAAATTAAAAGAAGAATAGTACCAATATAGTAACTCTTATTAATACCATATAAAATAATAGAAATAATAAGAATTAAATACTGACTAAGCATAACAATAAGTATCTCTTTTAAAGATAAAAAAAGATTTTTAATAAAGTTCATAAATATCACTCCAAATAAAAATAAGATAGCCTAAACTACTAGCTGTCTTATATATACTGCATTTATTAAGCCTTAACATTGGTTTCTATTGAAACATTAATAGCCTGTAATCCTTTTGCCGTTTCAATAAGGTCAAAACCAACAATCTGTCCTTCAGATAGAGTTTTAAAACCTTCTTGTTTAATAGCAGAATAATGAACAAAAATATCTTCACCATTAGGATAATCAATAAAGCCATAACCTTTGTCATTGTTAAACCATTTAACTCTTCCTTGCACTTTTGCCACCTCACTTTTCTTCATCTTCCCTACAAGAATATTATAATATACTGCTAATCCATTTTGCAACCAAATTAGTATGACAAAATTCGATAATTTCTTTCAGATGAGCTTCCTTACTGCAAGCAAGACAATCATACCATTATTAAATATGAAAAAAATATATACAAAACTAAAATAAAAATAAATGGCTGCTAATAATCAATAGTTAACCAATTGTATACCTATAAAAAAAAGAAAAAAGTAGAAATAAAAATCTACTTAATTTCAATATTCATAATTTCAAGAATTCTATTTAAATCGTTAACATTCTCAAAATAAATACTCATTTTCTTATTATCGACTTTAACCTTAGTTCCAAGAATATCTCTAAGTTCATTTTCAATATGGAAATAATTAGTATCAACTCTTCTTCTAGTAACGGGCATTCTCTTCTTGATATCTTCCTTTTTACTAATTTCCTCTAAAGCATGGACACTAATATTATCCTTAATAACCTTATCAACTAAATGAGAAACCTCTTTCTCATCTTCCATTTTAGAAAGAACTCTAGCATGTCCCATTGATAATTCACCATCAAGAATTTTCTTTTGAACATCTTCAGGTAAATTAAGAAGACCTAAAGTATTAGTAATATGACTTCTACTTTTACCAATTTTCTTAGCCAAATCCTCTTGAGTAATATCTAAGTTATCAATAATACCTTTATAAGCCCAAGCAAGTTCAATAGAAGTAAGATTTTCTCTTTGAATATTCTCAAGTAGTGAAATCTCTCTCATTTCTTCATCAGTAAACTCTTTTACAATAGCAGGAATCTTTTCCATACCAGCAATACGACTTGCTCTAAGTCTTCTCTCACCTGCGATTAAGTCATAACCCTTAATACCCTTTTTAACGATAATTGGTTGAAATACACCATAATTTTTAATAGACTCAGCAAGTTCATTAAGAGCATCTTCATTAAAAGTTTTTCTTGGCTGGTAAGGATTAGGTCTAACTTCATTAATAGGTATTTCCATAACCTCATCAGAAGAAGTATTTTCCATAATATTACTTTCAAAAGTATCAAAATCTAATACTTCACTAGAAAACAATTCCTCAAGTCCCTTACCTAGGGCTTTCTTCTTTTGTTCCATTTCTCAAAATAACCTCCTTTGCTAAATTAAGATAAGCAATAGTACCCTTATTTCTAGGCTCATATTCAAGTATAGGTTTTCCGTGACTAGGAGCCTCTGCAAGCCTAACAAGTCTAGGAATAATAGTATCATATACTCTTTCTTTAAAGAAACCTTTAATACTTTCTATTACTTCAATACCAAGATTAGTGTTGGAAAACATTGTAAGAAGCACTCCTTCAATATCTAAACTAGGATTAACTTTCCTTTGAGCAAGCATAATAGTATTAATAAGTTGCATAATACCTTCCAAAGCAAAATATTCGCATTGAACTGGAATTAGAACTGAATCTGCTGCTGCTAGAGCATTAGTAGTTAATATTCCAAGACTAGGAGGACAATCAATTAAGATAAAGTCATAATTCTCTTTAACTTTAGCAAGTTCTTCCTTTAACCTAACTACCCTATTAAACTTTTCTCCAGTTTCTTTTGCTTTTCTCTCTAGTTCGATAAGTTCCATATCAACACCTGCTAAATTAAGATAAGCTGGAAGAAGATAAAGATTCTTACTCTTTGTTTTAATAATAGATTTCTCTATAGTTTCCTTTTTAGTTAAAACTTCATAAATACTACTCGATATATCACTCTTATCAACACCAACACCAGTAGTAGCATTACCCTGTGGGTCTAGGTCGACAAGTAACACTTTTTTATCTAAAACACCTAAAGAGGCTGCTAAGTTTATACTAGTGGTGGTTTTCCCTACACCACCCTTTTGATTTACAATTGCAATAATTTTTCCCATCTGTTTCACCTTATTTTCCTCAAATATAATTGTACCAAAAAAATAATAAAAAAGAAAGAGTTTTTATTTATTTTTTAGAGTTCGCACTTTGTTGCTCACTTATTTTTAAAGCCTAAGGTCTTTAAAAAATAATTCAAAGCCATAAAGTCTTTGAATTAATAGTTATTTTTTATATATAAGTTTTTTCTCTTTACAATAAGGAACAATTTCATTTTTAAGAGTATTAGATAAAATACTAATATCATCATCTACTCCAAACCACATAAAACTTTCAATTTCTGAACTAGTAGAAAGTTCCCCAGTTAATGTACCTTCATAAATAAATATATTCATATGAATTTTAAGATTAGGGTCACTAGTAGCAATTTCATCAAAATCCATTAAGAACTTTACATTTTCTGGATTAAAAAATGCTCTATCACCTAACTCTTCACGACATTCCCTGATAGCGGCTTCATAAATAGATTCTCCTTTTTCTACAGAGCCACCAACCATTTGAAATGTAGGTCTTTTTCTTGGCTTGTCAATAAGTAATTTCCCATCTTTAAAAAATAAAGTACCAACAACTTGTTTCATAATGTTCCTCCTAACACATACTTAGTATAACACACATTTATATAAATATCAATCTAATGCTTTTTTACATCACTATTTTCATTTGCTTCTATTAGTTTATTAATATATTTAGAAGTATTATTATCTTCTTTATATAAGTTAAGTAAATCATATAACTGAGATGTACTTCTTTTAAAAACATAATCCCCTTCTCTAACATATTCAATATTAAGTTGAGGATAAGAATTTAAATATTCAGGATGTAGCATAATACATTTTTCAAAAAGTTCATCTATATCATATACTTTTCCATTGACAGTTCTATTTCTATTGCTTCTTTTTTCGAGTTCACTATTAACATGATTATTAAGAGCAATCTGGGTATTGTCATCTAACTTTATACCAGCCTCATTAAGCCATTTAACCGCGGTTGTAGTACCAATAATTTCGGCATCTTTTTCAAAAGAAATAACACCATAATTTTCTTTATAATAGTTAATATAGTTATCTTCATGAATAGTTTTGTAAATAACATCATCTTTGATATAATCCATAATTTCATCAGAAATATAACCATATTTCATATATACCATTTGTTCAATATGTGTTATCTCATGGAAAATTGTGGTAAATGCTTCAATATTACCATCATTATATAACTTCAAAATAATATCTTCATTGATATTAATCCTGAAAATATCGTGAGTAGTTCCTAAAGAGTTTTTATTTTCTCCCTCAAAGTAAAAAATATTAACAATAGGATTATAATTATTAACAATATTACCATAAGAACGGCTAATAAGTGTCTGAATAAAGAAAGTCATTATTTGTTTAAAAGTATCATAACTAACAATCATATTGTTTCTAAAAATACTATTAATAACCGACAAAATATTAAGTTCACTATCTAGAGAAATTCCACCAAATAAAGAATATCTAAGTAAAGAATCTTCTTCTTCACTTAATTTTATCCCATTAAATAATTTTCCATTAATAATATCTAACTTTTCTTTAACTCTATCTTGTACTTTAAATGTCTTAAGCATACTATCTAATTTCTCACTATAACTACTAAGAGAACACAAATAAATAGTAGTCTCATTTAAATCAAAACTATAATTATCAAGTTTACCCATAATAGATTCAAAACCACTATCAAGATAATTAGTTTCCCATTTTGATCCACACATTGTACAAATACCAGTTTTAAAAGTATGTATCATTCCTCCACATTTAGGACAAACCCTATTCTTAATCATAGTTTTAAGAATATTAGTATCTCTTTCATTAACAATTTTATCTTCCATATATTACCTCTATCAACATTATATCATCAAAGTAATAAATATCAAATAAAATTATTGAAAAACATAGTATAAAATGATAAAATAAAGAAGAAAGAGGGGAATCTATATGACTAACATATTAGACTTATATGAACATAATATAGAAACATTTGAAAAAGTAAAAAATACTT
>USIB01000034.1 GCA_900554615.1 uncultured Mycoplasmatota bacterium
TATGGGTCATATCGAGCTTGCAGCACCGGTATCCCATATCTGGTACTTCAAAGGAATTCCGAGCCGTATGGGTCTGATCCTTGACATTTCTCCGAGAACTCTGGAGAAAGTCCTTTACTTTGCTAACTATATCGTACTGGATCCGGCTAATTCCGGACTCCAGTACAAACAGGTACTTACAGAGAGAGAATATCAGGATGCACGTGAGGCTTATGGATATGATTTCCGTGTAGGTATGGGTGCAGAAGCTATACTTAAACTATTAAAAGAAATAAACGTAGAAGAAGAAATAGAAAAGATAGAAAAAGAGTTGGATGGTGCTCAAGAACAAAAGAGAACCCGTTTATTAAAACGTTTAGACATACTTGATGCATTTAAAAAATCTGGTAATAAGCCAGAATGGATGATATTAACAGCTCTTCCTGTTATACCTCCAGAATTAAGACCAATGATTCAACTTGATGGTGGACGTTTTGCTACAAGTGATTTAAATGATTTATATAGACGTGTTATTAATCGTAACAATCGTTTAAAGAAATTACTTGAACTTAATGCACCAACAATCATTGTTCAAAATGAAAAGAGAATGCTTCAAGAAGCAGTAGATACATTATTTGATAATGGTAGAAGAGGTAGAAGTGTTACTGGAGCAGGTAATAGAGCTCTTAAGAGTTTAAGTTCTATGCTAAAGAGTAAACAAGGTAGATTTAGACAAAACTTACTTGGTAAGAGAGTTGACTACTCTGGTAGAAGTGTTATTGTTGTAGGACCGGATTTAAAGATGTATCAATGTGGTATTCCTAAAGAAATGGCTCTTGAGTTATTTAAACCTCATGTTATTCATGGTTTAACTGAGAGAGGTCTTGCTAATAATATTAAGTCTGCTAAAAAGATGATTGATAATCAAGATCCTAAAGTATGGGATATTGTTGAAGATGTTATTAAAGAACATCCTGTAATGCTTAACAGAGCTCCTACTTTACATAGACTTGGTATTCAAGCATTTGAACCTAAGTTAATTAGTGGTAAGGCAATTAGACTTCATCCACTTGTTTGTACAGCATTTAATGCTGACTTTGATGGAGACCAGATGGCTGTTCACGTACCTTTAAGCGAGGAAGCTAAAACTGAAGCTAGAATTCTTATGCTTGGTTCTAATAATATTCTTTCTCCTAAAAATGGAGATCCTATTGTTACTCCTTCTCAGGATATGATTCTTGGTAATTATTATATTACTATGGAAAAAGCTGGTGTAGAAGGAGAAGGTAGAGCGTTTAAGAATACTAATGAAGCTTTAATGGCTTATCAAAGAAGAGAGATTACTCTTCAAACAAGAATTGTTGTTCCTGTTAATTCGTTTAAACATAAGGTATTCTTAGATGAAGATAAGAATAAGTATTTAGTTACTACTCCTGGTAAGATTATCTTTAATGAGATTTTACCTGATTCATTCCCTTACTTATGTGAGGCTACTAGTGAAAATATTGAAGGTATTACTCCTAGTAAATACTTTATTGATTATGGTGAAGATGTTAAGACTAGAATTAGTGAGATGCCTTTATCTACTCCATTTAATAAGGGAGCACTTGAGAAGATTATTGCTCAAATGTTTAAGAGATATAAGACTACTGAAACTAGTATATTCCTAGATAAACTTAAAGATTTAGGATTTAAGTATTCTACTTTCTCTGGTATTACGATAGCAGTATCTGATGTTGTTACTAGTAAGAATAAGGATGCTATTATTGAGAAGTCTAATGAAGAAATTAAGAAAGTTAATAAGCAATTCCAAAGAGGACTTATTACTGATAGGGAAAGATTAGAACTTGTTATTGATATTTGGACTAAGGCTAAAGAAGAAATTCAGGATGAATTACAAGGATATGCTAAGAGTTATGTTGATAATCCAATATTTATAATGATGAACTCTAAAGCTAGAGGATCTATCTCTAACTTTGTACAGCTTGCTGGTATGAGAGGATTAATGGCTAAACCTAATGGTGAAACTATTGAGATTCCAATTTTATCTTCATTTAGTGATGGTTTATCGGTATCTGAATTCTTCCTATCTACACATAGTGCTAGAAAGGGTAGTGCCGATACAGCATTAAAGACTGCGGATTCTGGTTATATGACTAGAAGACTTGTTGATGTAGCACAAGATATTATTGTTAAAGAAGAAGATTGTGGTACTATTCAAGGTGTTGTTGTTAGTGCATTTATGGATGATAAAGATGGTATTATTGAGCCATTATATGATAGAATTGTTGGTAGATATACTAATAAGAAAGTTATTAATCCTGAAACTAAAGAAGTTATTATTGATAAAAATGAATATATTACTGAGGCTATAGCAGATAAGATTATTAAGGCTGGTATAACTGAAGTTGAAATTAGAAATGTTTTAACTTGCAAGACTGATCATGGTGTATGTCAACATTGTTATGGTAGAAATCTTGCTACTGGTAATATTGTTGAAATTGGTGAGGCTGTTGGTATTATGGGAGCTCAATCTATTGGTGAACCTGGTACTCAGCTTACCATGAGAACTTTCCATACTGGTGGTGTTGCTGGTGCTGATATTACTCAAGGTTTACCTAGAGTTGAAGAGTTATTTGAAGCTCGTAATCCTAAAGGTAAAGCCACTATTAGTGAGATATCTGGTGTTGTATCTAAGATTGAAGATGCTGGTGGTAAGTTTAAAGTATATGTTAAAAATGATACTGAAACTAGAGAACATGTTACTTTATATGGTGCTAAACTTAGAGTAGAGAAGGGTGATAAGATTGAGGCTGGAGATAGAATTACTGAAGGTAGTGTTTCTCCTAAAGAGTTACTTGCAGTAACTGATCCTAACACTGTTCAACAATATATTCTAAAAGAAGTACAAAAGGTATATAGATCTCAAGGTGTTGATATTAGTGATAAACATGTTGAAATTATAGCTAAGAGAATGATTTCTAAAGTTAGAATTATGGATGCTGGAGATACTTTATTAGTTCCTAGTACTACTGTTTCTTTACAAGAATTTACTAAGGGTAATAAAGATGTTATTATTCAAGGTAAGAAACCTGCTATTGGACAACCAATACTTCTTGGTATTACTAAGGCAGCTCTTGAGACTGATTCATTCTTATCAGCAGCTTCATTCCAAGAGACTACTAGAATCTTAACTGAGGCTTCTGTTAAGGGTAAGGTTGATAAACTTCAAGGATTAAAAGAGAATGTTATTATTGGTAAGTTAATCCCTGCTGGTACTGGTGCTAAAGAGTATATGGATGTTGGTTATTCTTTAGAGAAGGAATTCTTTGATGAAGATGCTTCTGAAGTACTAGAAGAAGAGTTTTTAGATTAATTATATTAAAGTCATAACCTTTGGTTATGGCTTTTGTTTTGAAGCCTTTTGATAAGTCTTCAAAATGAACTATAGAGCCTATATGAAATAGTCTCTATAGTTTTTTCTAGTTTTTGTGATATAATTTAAGTGGTGATATTATGTTTAAGGAATATAATGATAATGATTTTGTTATTAATTATCAGGATGATTTGGAAAAGTTAGTTACTAATTTTGTTAGTTATTATAAGAAGAATATTAATGTATTACTTAATAGATTTCATTTAGATAGTATTAATAAGTTGGAAATTAGATTATTTTCTGATAAAAGTTTGCTTGATAATATGCCTTATAAATTGAGTGATTTTGCGGGCTTTTTTAATGATAAGGGTGTTAATTGTTATATTAACATTAATGGTAATAAGAGTGAAAGTTATATTATTAAGGCTATTATGCATGAAATTGTACATCATATTTATAGATTTTATATTGAAGAAGAAGTTGATAGTAGAATTATTTGGTTTGATGAAGGACTTGCTATGAATTTTTCTTTGCAAAATGATAAATATAATGATGAAGATACTTTTAAAGAATTTCTAAATAATAAAATATTTTCTATTAAGAATATTCCTTGTATTAATGATTTAAATCATGGTAAAAGTTTTGTTAATGAAAATTATAATGGCTATGATTTGTCATATTTGGTAGTTAGATATTTAATTGAAAATAATAGTCAAGAAGATTTTTATTTAATTATGAAGAGTAAAAATAAAATTAGAAATATTGGTGAAAATATATTAGAGATCGCTATTGGGTATTATCATGATTACTATGGTATTTGATAAACTAATTGAAAAATATAGAGTAATAGTGTATAATATATAACGAGGAGATTTTTTATGAAAATTGAGAAGTTAGATAAAGATAATATAGAAGAATATATAGGGGATATGAAACTTGTTGATACTGATAATTTAAGAAATAATATTAATAAGTTAAATGAGTTTGGTATAAAGAAAGATGATAAGTTCGTATTTAGTTTTATTCCTTATGATGATTTTATTGGAGTTAGTTTTGGTAACTATAAAATAGATGATATTTTAGTTAAAGAAATATTTAATTTTTTAAATAATAATTTATCTTTTGATGGTCATTTATTAGTTGAAGTTTATAATAATAAAGTAATAGATGTTATGGATAGTTTATATAGAGTTAAAAATATTAATGTTAATAAAATTATTAAAGATGGTGATGATAATTCTTCACAAAAAGAAAAATATGCTGATATTGATATGAGAAGTATTAAATACTTTGATTCTAAAAATAATATTTTTTGTAATTTATATAGTCAAAATATTCAAGATGAGGATGTTATTAAAAAGTTAGATAAGTTCTTTATTGAGAGTAATGCTAATTCTATTGATTTCTGTATTTTACCTGATAGTTTGGAATATATGGAAAGTTTAGGTTATAGATGTAATTCTAAATTATATATTATTGATTATGAATAAATGTTTATACTGATTGCTTATATATAGTAGGTATGGTTGATACATTAGTTTAAGACTATATTTAGGCTTAAACTAACATAGCAAGACTTTGGCTTGATATGATAATAAGATGATAAGAGAAGAATATTTCTCTTTTTTTCTAGTAATATTTGAGTAGAAGTGATATAATTAAATTGGAGTGATGTGTATGTATAAAAATAAGAAAATATTTATATTGGGAATGGCTAGAAGTGGTTATGAAGTTGCTAAGTTATTATCTAGTGATAATGAAGTAGTTATTACTGATATGAAAGAACAAGATAAGGATAAAATTAGTGAACTTGAAAATCTTGGTGTTAAGTTTATTATGAGTAATGCTGCTGATACTTTACTTGATGATAGTTATGATATTATGGTTAAAAATCCTGGTATTAAATATGATCATAAATGTGTTGTTAAGGCTAAGAATATGGGTATACCTGTTATTAATGAGGTAGAGGTTGCTTATCATTATTTAGATAAGAATGTTAATATTATTGGTGTTACTGGTTCTAATGGTAAGACTACTACTACTAGTATTATTTATGAAATTATGAAAAAGGCTTATGGTGATAGAGTTGTTTTAGCAGGTAATATTGGTACTCCTTTATGTCATTATGTTAAGGATATTAAAAGTGGTAGTTATTTAGTTATGGAGATTAGTGATCATCAGTTATGTGATATGTATGATTTTAAGACAAATACTTCAGTTATTACTAATATTTATGAATGTCATACTGATTTTCATGATAGTCATGAGAAGTATGTTATGACAAAGAAGAAGATTTTTAATCATCATACAAAAGAAGATACTGCTATTGTGAATATGGATAATAGTGAGGTTATGGATATTACTAGTGATATTGGTAGTAGTAAACTTTATTTTTCTTGTGATAAGAAGGCTGATTGTTATTATAAAGATGGTTTTATTTATTACAATGATGAGAAGTATCTAGATACTAAAAATATTATTTTGAAAGGATTACATAATTATCAAAATATTATGTGTGCTATGTTGTGTGCTAAAAAATATGGTGTTAGTGATGATATTATTATTTCGGTTGTTAGTTCATTTGGTGGTGTAGAGCATAGACTTGAGTATGTTGGTAATATTAATGGGAGAGAAGTTTATAATGACTCTAAGAGTACTAATACGGAGTCTACGGTTATTGCTCTTAATTCTTTTGATAAGGATACAATTCTTATTATGGGAGGACTTGATAGAGGACACTCTTTTGCTGAATTAGAAAAGCCTATGGCTCATACTAAATTAGTTGTTGCTTATGGTGAAACTAAAAATAGAATTAAAGAGTTTTGCGATAGTATTAATGTTAAGTGTATTATATGTGATAATTTAGTTACCGCTACTGGAATGGCTTATGATAATTCTAAAGAGGGGGATGTTATTTTACTTAGTCCTGCGTGTGCTAGTTGGGACCAATTTCCTGATTTTGAGACTAGGGGTAAGTTATTTAAGGAAACTATACTTAAATATAGAAATGGTTTATTTATTGAAAAAGGCAAACATATTTATATGATTGGTATTGGTGGTATTAGTATGAGTGGTATTGCTGATATTCTTGTTAATATGGGTTATGTTGTAAGTGGTAGTGATAGGGCTAGTTCTAAAGTTACGGATATGCTTATTGATAGTGGTGTTAAGGTATTTATTCCTCAATGTAAAGATAATATTACTGATGATATTGATTTTGTAGTATATACTGCCGCTATTAAAGAAGATAATGAGGAAATGGTAGAGGCTAAAAGAAGAGGCATTCCAATGATGGAGAGAGGGGAATTTTTAGGTGAAATTACTAAACTTTATCCTAATACGATTGGTATAGCAGGTACTCATGGTAAGACTAGTACTACTTCGATGGTTAGTTTAATATTTATTGAGGCTGGATGTGATCCTACTATTCAAGTTGGTAGTATTTTAAGTAATATTGGCGGTAATTATAGAATTGGTAAAAGCGATACTTTGATTATTGAGGCTTGTGAATATTGTGATAGTTATCTTAACTTTAAGCAGAAGTCCGCTATTGTACTTAATATTGATAATGATCATTTGGATTATTTTAAAAATCTTGATAATATTAAAAAGTCATTTAATAAATATGTTAGTGGTTTACCTAGTGATGGCTTTTTGATTATTAATAATGATGATAAGAATAGTAATGAACTTGGTGATAATACTAAGGCTAGTGTTGTTAGTTATGGTATTATTAATGATAGTGATTATATGGCTAGTGATATTAGTTATGATACCGATGGATGTGCTAGTTTTGATGTTATTCATAATGGAGAAAAACTTGGTAGAATAGAACTTTCGGTATCAGGAGAACATAATATTTATAATGCTTTATCCACTATTGGTCTTTCATGTTGTTATGGTATTTCTTTTGCTGATATTAAAAAGGGTCTTAAGAAGTATAAAGGTGCTAGTAGAAGACTTGAGTATAAGGGAAAGTTTAAAGGGGCTAATGTTTATGATGATTATGGTCATCATCCTACGGAAATAATGGCTACTAGTAAGGCTATTCATAAAAAGAAATATAGAGAGTCTTGGGTTATTTTTGAGGCTCATACTTATGCAAGGGCATATAAACATAAGGAAGATTTTGCTAAGGCACTTAAAGATTTTGATCATATTATTGTTACGGATATTTATGCTGCTAGAGAAGAGAATATTTATGGTATTACGGAAGATGATATAGTTAGAGAAATTAAAAAATATGGTAAAGAAGTTTTCCATATTAGTAGTTATGATGATATTAAGTTATATTTAAGTCAGTATGTTCACGAGGGGGACCTTATTCTTACTTTAGGTGCTGGTAATGTTACTAAAATGGCTGACTTACTTGTTAAATAATATTAAATTATAGAAAGAGTGAATTATTTTTCATTCTTTTTTCTTGACTTTGATATTTTGGTAGTGTATAATGTTATTAGTAATCATTACTATTAAGGAGATAAGCTATGAGGAATACAAAGCAGAGAGATTGTATATTTGATATTGTTAATAGTAGTTATAATCATTTAAATGCTTATCAGGTTTATGATATTGCTAAAGAAGTTATTCCTAATATTAGTTTAGGTACTGTTTATCGTAATTTGTTATGGCTTAGTGAAAATGATAAGATTAGAACTATTATTGTTGATGATGTTATTAGATATGATAGAAATGTTATTCATGATCATTTGTTATGTACAAAGTGTGGAAATATTATTGATATACCGAGAAAGTCTTCTTTTGATAATTATATTGATGGTAATTTAGTAATTGATTATGATATTAAATACAAAGGTATTTGTAAAAAATGTTTGGAAAGGAAGGATTAATTATGGAATTAAAAGGTAGCAAAACAGAGGCTAATTTAATGACAGCTTTTGCTGGCGAATCACAGGCTAGAAATAAATATACTTATTTTGCTTCGAAGGCTAGAAAGGATGGCTATGAGCAAATAGCAGAAATATTTGAGGAGACCGCTAATAACGAGAAGGAACATGCAAAAATGTGGTTTAAGGAATTAAATGGTGGTACCATTCCTAGTACTATTGACAATTTACTTGCTGCTGCTGAAGGTGAGAATTATGAATGGACTGATATGTATAAAGAGTTTGCTGAGACTGCTAGAAGTGAAGGCTTTACTAGAATCGCATTTTTATTTGAAGAAGTTGCTAAAATTGAGAAAGAACATGAAAATAGATATAGAAAACTTCTTACTAATATTAATGATGGTTTAGTATTCTCTAGAGATGGTGATAAGATTTGGCAATGTAGAAATTGCGGTCATATCGTTATTGGAAAAGATGCTCCTAGTGTATGTCCTGTATGTGCTCATCCACAAAGTTATTTTGAGATTAAGAAGGAAAACTATTAATTATGGTTTTCTTTTTTGCATATTATTTTCTTTATTACATATTAGTATAGTGTGATTGATATGAGAAATAATTATAAAAATCTTATTATTTTTATTGCTATTCCATTAGTTCTTGGTGGTATAGTAGGTCTTATTACAAGTAAGGGAAGTTCTAGTTATGATGGTATTGTACCTAGCTGGATATTTCCAGTGATATGGAGTATTTTATATATTATGATGGGTATATCTAGTTATCTTATTAGTGATGATAGAAAACTTCTTAATATTTATATTGTTAGTTTGGTTATGAATTTACTTTGGCCTATTATTTTCTTTGGGTTTAAACTTAAGGTATTGGGTTTTTTCTGGATACTTAGTCTTATTTTAGTGGTAGGATATACGATATATAGATTTTATGATAAAAACAAGGTCAGTGCTTATCTTCTTATTCCATATTTATTGTGGCTTATATTTGCTTCTATTCTTAATTTAATAGAAATTATGTAATATTAAATTAGGCTTTTTTTTTATTTGTTTTTATAGTATAATATTGTTAGTTTTGAGGTGTGAAATGGAAAGGTATAAGGAAATTGAAAGAAGTATTATAAAGAAATATAGAAAAGATATTTGGAGTAAGTTTGTTAAGGCCGTTCAAGATTATAAGCTTATTAATGAGAATGATAAAATTATGGTATGTATTTCTGGTGGTAAGGATTCTTTTTTACTTGCTAAATGTATAGAGGAACTAATTAGACATGGTAAGTTTTATTTTGAAGCTAAATATGTGGTAATGGATCCTGGATATAGTGAAAATCATAAGAGAGAAATTCTTGATGTTGCCAGAACACTTAATCTTGATATTGAAATATTTAAATCAGATATTTTTGATAGTGTTATTAACATGGAGGCTGCTAGTCCCTGCTATATGTGTGCTAGAATGAGAAGGGGTTGTTTATATAATAAAGCTATGGAACTTGGATGTAATAAGATTGCTTTGGGTCATCACTTTAATGATGTTATTGAAACTACTTTACTTAGTATGTTTTATGGTAGTGAGGTTAAAACTATGCTTCCTAAACTTCATAGTGATAATTTTCCTGGTCTTGAACTTATTAGACCTTTGTATTTAGTTCATGAAGAGGCTATTATTTCTTGGATGAATTATAATAATTTAAAATTTATTAATTGTGCTTGTAAGTTAACTGAGGATATTAGTGATGTTGATAAGATTAATAGTAAAAGAAAAGAAATTAAACTTTTAATTAATGATATTAAGAAGGTTAATCCTAATGTTGATATGAATATTTTTAAGGCACTTGATAATGTTAATTGTGATGGTGTTCTTACTTATAAAATTGATGGAGAGAGACATAGCTTTTTAGATGATTATGACAAGTAGTTGTAAATGATATTATTTTTGTTGACAAATGTTTGATATGGGTGTATGATTAGATTGTACTATTTCAAGTAGTACAATCTACTATTGAGGTGTGATATGGAAAAAATTATATATATATTGTTAATAGCATCTTTATTTTATGGTCTTTACTTTTTGGTTATGGCTACTGGTGTATTTGGTAAAAAGAAGGAGAAAACTAATAATTCTAAGAAGAATCATTTTGCTATTTTGATAGCTGCTAGAAACGAAGAAGTGGTTATTGGTAATTTGATTAAGAGTTTAAAGAAGCAAAATTATCCTAAAGATAAATATGATATTTATGTTATTATTAATAATTGTACTGATAATACGCTTGAGGTTGCTAGAGATGCTGGCGCTAATATAATAGAATGTTCAGAAAAGGTTAAGACTAAAGGGGATGTACTTAAGTATACTTTTAATAAGTTAAAAGATAATAAGAAAATAGATGCTTATGTTATATTCGATGCTGATAATGTTGTTCATGGCGATTTTTTGAATAAAATGAATAATTCTGTTAATGCTGGCTACGAAGTTGTACAAGGCTTTAGAGATACTAAAAATATTTGTGATAATTGGCTTAGTACTAGTTATGCTCTTCTTTATTATTTACAAAGTTTATTTATTAATAAATCTAGATTTAATTTTGGTAAGAGTTCTTTCTTAAATGGTACTGGTTTTATGGTTAAAAAAGATGTTATTGATACTTATGGTTTTGCTCCTAAAACTATTACTGAGGATATTGAACTAACCGCTATTTGTGCTATTAATGGTGTTAAGATTGCTTTTAATGAAGAGGCTATTACTTATGATGAACAAGTTACTGATTTTAGGAGTTCTCTTAAACAAAGGAAAAGATGGTCTTTTGGGGCTACACAGTGTTTAAAGAATTATACTTGGGAACTTGTGAAAGAAGGATTTAAAAATAAGAGATTTGAATGTTTTGATGTAATACTTTTTTACTTTGGTATTATATTCCATGTTTTATTTAGTATTGTTTCTTTAATGGGAATTATATATAATGTTATTTATATTGATAACTTTAGTAATACTGATATTATGATTTGTTTAGGTATATTTTTATTTAATTATTTAGTAGGTGTTATTTTTAGAATGGCTGTTATTAAAGCATGTAATAAGAGTGTTAAAGATAATATTGGTGGAATATTACTTTTTGATTTATTTGTACTTAGTTGGCTTCCTATTAATTTTATTTGTTTGTTTATTAAGGATTGTACTTGGGACCATATTAAACATGATAGAAATGTTGATACTTTAAATATTTAAAGATAATGATTAATTTTATTATCTTTTTTTTAATTATTATGGTATAATTTAGATAATAGGAGAGTGATTAGAGATGAAAAGAATATATGTACTTTTATTTATTTGTTGTTTATTTATTTTAACTGGATGTGGGAAGAGAAATAGTAATGAACTTATTATGGTGACTGAGGCTGGTTTTGCACCTTATGAATATTATGAGAATAGTGAAGTAGTAGGAGTTGATGTTGATATTGCAAGAGAAATAGCTAAAGAGATGGGAAAGACTCTTGTTATTAAAGATATTGCTTTTGATTCTATTATTAATGAGGTTAAAACTGGTAAGGCTGATTTTGGGGCTGCTGGGATAAGTTATAGTGAGGAAAGGGCTAAGAATGTTGATTTTTCTATTAATTATGCTGTAAGTAAACAAGTTGTTATTGTAAAGAATGATAGTTCTATTACAGATATTAATAGTATTGGTAATAAGAAAATAGCTGTACAACTTGGTAGTGTCGCTGATACTTTTGTAACTGATGAATATGATGAGGCTACTATTGTAAGACAAAAAAAGTATTTGGCCGCTATTGAAGATTTAAAAGTTGGTAAAGTTGATTGTGTTGTTATGGATGAACTTCCTGCTAAAGAGATTGTTAATAGTAATACTGGTATTAAGATACTTAATGGTGCTCTTACTAATGATAGTTATGGTATGGTTGTTAAAAAAGGTAATAAAGAGTTATTAGAGGTTATTAATAAAGTTCTTAATAGATTATCTAGTGATGGCTCTATTGATAGATATATTATTGCACATACTGAGAAATAGGTGATTTTATGAATAGTTATATGGCTTTTTTTGATAAGATATTTGGTTTTTTTAAGAATATTGGTACTAGTTTTTATGATAGTGTTATTTATGATAATAGATATGAATATATATTTGAAGGTTTATTTAATACTATTTTGATTGCTTTTTTTGCCGTTATTATTGGTATTATTCTAGGTGTTGTTATTGCTCTTGTTAGACATAATCATGATACTAATGGTAAAATGAGACTTGGTAATAAGATTTGTTCTTTATATGTTAATATTATTAGAGGTACTCCTGTTTTACTACAACTGATGATTATTTATTATGTTATTTTTAGGTCAGTTAATATTAATATTGTTATTGTTGGTGTTTTAGCGTTTGGTCTTAATTCTGCTGCTTATGTTTCTGAAATTATAAGAGCTGGTATTAACTCTGTTGATAAAGGACAAATGGAAGCAGGATTATCTTTAGGACTTAGTTATCATAAGGTAATGAGATATATTATTTTACCACAAGCGATACTTAATATTCTTCCTGCACTTGGTAATGAGTTTATTACTTTACTTAAGGAAACTTCTGCTGGGGCATATATTGGTATTATGGAACTTACAAAGGCTTCAGATATTATTGCTTCTAGAACTTATGATTATTTCTTTCCACTTATTATTACCGCTATTATATATTTAATTATGACAATAGGTTTGTCTAAACTTGTTAATGTTATGGAAAGGAGACTTGCTAATGCTAGAGGTTAAGAAATTAAAAAAGAAGTTTGGTAAGAATGTTGTTCTTAAAGATATTAGTTTTACTGTTAATGAAGGTGATATTATTTCTATTGTTGGTCCTTCGGGAAGTGGTAAGTCTACTTTACTTAGATGTATTAATATGATAGAAAAACCTAGTGGTGGTGATATTATTTTTGAAGGTAAAAGTCTTATGGATAGGAGGACTAATTTGTCTTTAGTTAGAGAAAAGATTGGTATGGTATTTCAGCAATTTAATTTATTTGCTAATCTTACTGTTACTGAAAATATTACTTTAGCACCAGTTAAACTTAAATTAATGGATGATAAGACGGCCTATAAAAAGGGGATGGAATTATTAGAAAATGTTGGTCTAAAAGAGAAGGCTAATGTTTATCCTAGTAGTTTATCAGGTGGTCAAAAACAGAGGGTTTCTATTGTTAGAACTTTAATGATGAATCCGGATATTATTTTATTTGATGAGCCCACTAGTGCACTTGACCCTGAAATGGTTGGAGATGTACTTGAACTTATTAAAAAAGTTGCTGATACTGGTATGACAATGATTGTAGTATCACATGAAATGAACTTTGTTAAGAAGTGTTCAAGTAGAGTATTATTTATAGATAATGGTAAAATAGCCCTTGATGGAACTCCTAAAGAAGTGTTTAGTAATAAAGATAATGAAAGATTAAGAGAGTTCCTTAATAAAACAAACAATTAAGTTTGTAATCTTGTCTCTAACATAAGAAGATGAGATTTTTTACATTACTAAATAAAAATAATTAAAAATTGGTAAAATAGTTTGTAAAAAATATAAAATGTTGTTATAATTATTATAGTAGGGAAACTACATAAGAAGGGAGAATATTAGTGGATAATGTTATTAATGTAAAAAGCGAAATTGGAACTTTAAAAAAAGTATTATTACATAGACCAGGAAATGAATTACTTAATTTAACTCCTGATACATTAAGTAGATTACTTTTTGATGATATTCCTTTTTTACCTGAAGCTCAAAAAGAACATGATGAGTTTGCTCATATACTAAAA
>USIB01000035.1 GCA_900554615.1 uncultured Mycoplasmatota bacterium
CACTCCTTCCTCTTAGGATTACTAAGATTTTGGAGAGAAAACACCTTTAAGTGTTACCACAGATATCATTGTACTATAGATATACTAAATAGTCAATATACTTTTAGTATATTTTTTTTATTTTATATATACATACATATGTCTATATCTAAACACAAAATAATTTATGATGAAGACTACTAAAGTAGGCTTCATCATACCACGTAAAACATAAACTTGTTTATGGTTGAAGTGAAAAAAAAGAAGAACAATCTCTTCTTATAAAGTATTTTCAAATAAAGGAAGTATCTCTTTTAAAGTATCAATACCAGTCACTTCTTTTAATACCCTATTACCATCTTCTTCTTCCTTAACAGTAACCAATTTATAATTATTTTCTATATCAGTTTTAGTATCATTAATCTTAGCAATATAATAATATATTTCATCTTCATATATAACTTTATCTAGTATCAAATATTCCTCATTATTTTCTAATATAATAACCTTATCTATCTCTAACATATTAATCCTCCTCATTAATTAATATCTGGAAAACCAAAATCGTCTACTTCATTTTTATTAGAAAAACTATTATTAATATTTAAATTAGGAAAAGAATTATTCTCCTCAAAGTCTCCAACTGGAGTCCAAAACATATTATTATTATTTAAATTATTATTATTTGGTGTTTCTATTTTATTTATTTCACTTGTTTCATTAACCTCATTAGTAGGATTTATATCCCATACTGGAATATTATTATCCCCCATAACCTGTACATTCTCTGAAGGAGTATCAAAAGAAACATTACTATTATCTGTATTAGTAGGTATATCCCACATAGGTGTTACAAAGTTATAATTATTATTGGTATTAATAACATCACTATTATTATCTTCTTTTACCTCTTCTTCAGGTACTTCCCATACAGGCTTTACTTCTTCAAAAGATAAAGGCTTAGTCTCCTCAAGTGAAGTATCAGAAACATTATCTTCTACCTCATTATTATCTATAACCTCATCTTGATAATCAGTATTCTCTTCTTCAACTACACCATTATCAGTTATATCATCTTCTAGAGGCTTATCCTCTAATAAAGGCTCTTTAGCAAAATCATCAAAAATACTCTCTTTAGGTTTAGGATTTAATTTTCTATTAACATTTTCCCTAACACTTTCACCCTTTAATTTAGCAAGTCCTAAGTTTAATGTTCTAGGAGCCACTACCACATCTTTAATACGATATGGATCAATATAGTCATTAATAACATCTTCTAAAACTGGCTCTTCTATCTCTTCAAAAGATACATCTTCTTCTTTTTCTTCATTCTCTTCAATATCAAATGACGGAGCAAGACCATATTCTCTTAATATAGTAAGTATTTCATAAGAGTTAACTATCTCTTCTAACTCATTAAGTCTCTCTTCTTTAAACTTTATCCTACTATCATAATTTACAATATTATCAAGTACTTCTTTTTCTTTACTTAAAATACCCTTTTGTTCTGATAATAGTTTCTCAAAGTTCTCTAACTCATCACTATCTTCTATATGAAGTTTTTTCTTTGTATTAATTCTTTCCTCTAATAAATCAGATATCTCCTCTCTTTTAGAAGCAATCTTTTCAAAATCATCTTCAAAAGAAATAACTAACTCATATATTCTTAGAATAATTTCTCTATTCTTCCATATATAAAAACTCTTCTCAGCATCTTCTACATACGATGTATATTCTTCATTAACCCCATTCTTTAATAAACTCTTAACACTATCAAGTGTTACTTCTAAAGTCTCTTCATTTTCTTTTACTTTATCTTCTACTGAAAGAAGTTCATTATTATAATTTTCTTCAGTTATCTTATTAAAATACTCATCATTTTTTATAGACTTCATTAATGTAGAATATAAACTATCTTCCATTGTTTTATTCTTTTCTATATAAGAAGATTTCTCTTCCTCTAATTCTATTAAAGAAGTTTTTAACTTAGTAATACTACTATCTATTTCATCCATCTCTTTTTTAGTAGTTAAATATTTAGAAATAATTTCTAATCTATTCTTCTTATCCTCTAACTCATCATCAGATACTATTATTTGAAATCCCTCTATATATTTACCAGTAGAATTATAAAATCTTTCTTCTAATTCTCTTCTCTTTACTAATCTATCTTCTAGTAAATCTATTAATTTTTCTAATCTTTCTTCTTCTTTTTCTAAAGTTGGCTCAGGTGATATTAAACCTCTTATCTCTTTTTCAAAATCTTTATTATATATCGAATCTATCTTCTTTGAATACTTTTCATAATTATCTATTACTTCACTTGGTGTCTTAGTTTTCTTCTCTTTATCAAGTTTAATTCTCATTTCAAAGATTTTACATAGATTCTCTAAAGACTTTATAGAGTTTCCTTCCATAATACTTCACCCTCTTTCTTCTTTAAATCTGGAAATGTCATATTATTATCATTAACAATTTCTGGCTTTAACTTATTATTACTTATTACTGGTACTCCTTTAGTAGAAGGTGCATTATCTGTCGTTTTCCAGATTATATTACTATTATTTTCTAATAAATCATAAATACTTGATTCTTTTTTAGAAGGCTCTTCTTCCTTTTTTTCTTCTAAGGCTATAGGCTCTTCTACTTTTACTTCCTTACTAGTATCTTCTTCTTTAAATAAATCTATAACCTCTTCTTTAGGAGGAACTACCTCTTTTCTTTCTTCCTCTTTTACTTCTTCTAATGGAGTATCTATATTCTCCGTTGGAGACCAAAGTGGAAGACTAGTATCTTCTTCAAAAGATGTTTCTGCTTCTTTAAATAAACTATTCTCAAGTGGTTTATTAGGAGTTATTTTAGTATTCTCAAACAATTCATCTGTATCAAAATCATTATCAATTGACATAATTTCATCCAAAGTCTTATTCTTTAATGGATTCTTTATCTCAACTTTATCTTCTTTTAATTCATCTACTTTTGGCAAAATATCTTCATACTCAGGAATTACATTCTTCGGCTTATTTTCTTTTATTACAGTCTTCTCTTGTAACTTCTTCATCTTCTCTGCTATTTCTGACTGTTCTTTTAATCTTGCCTCTTCAATAAGTTTTTGTCTTCTTACTCTAGCTGCCTCTATTTTTTGCTCTTCTGCTATTTTCTTTTGTCTTTCTAATTGTTCTTCTCTTCTAGCCTTTTTTATCATTTCTTCTTTTTGTCTATTTTCATTCTTTACTAATTCTTCTAAAATACTTTTAAACTCTTTTGAATTATTCTCTTCTTCTATATCTGATAATAACTTACTTCTTTTTTCTCTTTCATTCTTTAAATATTCATAACTTTTGATATCATTTCCTTCTAGTTTTATTGTACTATATTGCTTTGTTAATTCTGAACTTATCTCTTTATATAATTCTGTACCTATTATATTTTTTAGTATTACATCTATACTAGTTCTTTTTTCTAATAACTCATCATATGTTGATACTTTTTTATCATAAATATTTATTAAATGTATTATATTAATATCTGCATTATACTTAGTATATAGAGAACTAATCTCATTTAACATATTATTACATTCTAAAATATATTCTTCATCCGAAAGTTCATTAGCAGTCTTTAAATTATCTTTAGCAAGAGCAAGTGCATACTTAAACTCTGAATGTTTTCTCTCTATTTCATCTTTCTTATCAACAAGTTTATATAATCCTTGTTTTTCTAAAGAAGAACGAACAAGATTAATCATTTTCTTTTCTAAACTTTCATTTAACCTAGCATTTGCCTTAACATTCCTAGATGCTTCACTTATCTTTACATCTAGTACTTTCATATCTTTTACTAATTCTTCTTGTCTAACCTTATTTTTTTCATACTTCTCAATTACCTTTAATCTTCTTTCAAAAGATGATAACTTATCTTCTCCTAAAAATGTTGTTAATTCTACTAAAGACCCAGTAATTTTCTTATGTTCATTCTTTCTTCTATCTAAATATTCTCTTCTACTATTTACTAACGATATGATATTTCTAAGTCTAATCTTTTCTTCTTCTATATATTTTGTCTGTTTACTAAGAAGTGTTAGATACTCTTCTTCATATTCTGAATTAGTATCCAATAATATTTGTTTTTCAATTTTATCTAATTGGTCACATATTCTCTCCTTTTGAATATTATCCTTTGTTAATTTTAGACTATTTAAAAACATATCATACTGCTTTAATCTTCTTACTACTTCTCTACTCGTATAGTTCACACTAAACCACCTCTAGTATAATTATAATTTTTTTTATACTTTTTGTCAATTAATATACATTATTTTACATTATTTATTTATTATTAAATCTTTAACGCTTATTGTTAAAAAAGTTTAAAAAAATTAACATAATTACAAAATATGTTAAAAAAAAATAAAAAAGTCAACATATTTTATTGCATATGTTAAAAAAATAGTGTAGTATTATACATAAGGAGATGATACTATGAAATTATTACCATTTAATGATTATAATTTAAAAACTGCTAAAATACTTGAAGCATTAAACGAAGCCTCTAGGTCGCTTGCTGAATTAAAAGGATTTGCTAGTTCAATACCCAACCAATATATACTTATAAATGCCATAACTATTAATGAAGCAAAAGATAGCAGTGCTATCGAAAATATAGTTACAACTCATGATAGCATCTATAAAGTATTAACTGAAAGTGGATATAAAGAAGATGCCGCAAAAGAAGTAGTAGATTATAGAAGTGCTATTTGGCGTGGATATGAAATTATTAAAGAAAAAGGCTTCATATCAACAAATATATTAGTAGAATTACAAGCAATGATTGAACCTAATAAATCTGGTATAAGAAAAAATCCAGGAACAAACTTAGTAAATAGTGCTACTGGAGAAATAATATATACTCCACCACAAGCAGAAAACGAAATTAGAGATTTATTAAAAAATCTAGAAGACTATATCAATGATTTTGATGATGAAACAGACCCTTTAATTAAAATGGCTTTAATTCACTATCAATTTGAAAGCATTCATCCATTCTATGATGGAAATGGCAGAACAGGTAGAATACTAAATGTTTTATATTTGGTATTAAACAATTTATTAGATAGTCCCATTCTCTATTTAAGCAATTATATTAACAAAAATAAAAGTGATTATTACAAATTATTTTCTGATTTTAGAGAAAAAAATAATTATGAAGATTGGATAATATATATTTTAAAAGGTATAGAAGAAACATCAAAAAACACAATTAAATTAATAAAAAAGATACTAGAAGAAATGGAATCTTATAAAAAAGATTTTATAGAAAAATTACCTAAAATCTATTCCGATGAACTACTAGACTCCTTATTTTTTGAAGTATACACTAGAATTAATTACATTGAAAATAGATGTGGAGTAACTAGACAAACTGCTGCTACATATTTAAGTCAGTTAGTAGAAGTAGGATTACTTGATTATGAAAAAATAGGTAGAGAAAGCATTTATAAAAACACTAGATTAATTGACTTATTGAAAAAGTTTTAAAAAGAGCAAATTCTTATATTATATAAGAATGCTCTTTTTTTATAACATTTATACTTCTCTACTCTCTTAGTATATAGTAATTGCTTCTATATAATAGATATAGTTGATATATTAGTTTAAGACAATACTCTTACTGGCTTAAACTAACACTCTAAAACTACAGGTTTAGAGTGAAAAAAATAAATAATATCATATATTTTTACCATAATAATAAAGAGGTGAACACATATATGAATAATAAAATAATAACCAAATTAAAAAAAGATACCAATAATAGTTCATATATAATATATAGAGAAAAATATATAAAGAAAACAAAAATAGATATAATATACAATGAAACATTAACCGACCAAGATAAAATGTCTAATTATATATATAGAAGTTTAGACTATATAGATAGTATATATAAAGAAAAAGATTTACTATACGATGTAATAAAAAATAATATAAGTAATATAAAAATAAAAGAAATAAAAAGTTATCAAGATATTTGTAAATACCTAAATAACGGTTTTGTAATACTCCTAATTGAAGACGATTACTCCCTAGCATTAGAAGTAAAAAAGAATCTAACAAGAAGTATCGAAAAACCCATGACAGAAACCACCATCAGAGGTTCAATGGATTCTTTCACCGAGAATATAGAAACCAATATGGGACTTATCAAAAGAAGAATCAAATCCAATAAATTATGGAATGAAGATATAGAAATCGGCAAATACACAAAAAATAAAATTAGTATTCTAACTATTGATGGTATTACTGATAATAATTTAAAAGAATATATAACAAACAAACTAAATAGTATTGAAATCGATAATGTTACTGACACAGGTACTTTAAAACATCTAATTGATAAAGAAACCAAAACAATATTTCCTACCGCTATCACAACAGAAAGACCTGATAAAGTAGTATCTTCCCTACTTCGTGGTAAAACAGTAATAATTATGGATAATTGTCCCTTTGCCCTAATTATGCCTATTGATATTAATGACTTTTTCTTATCTCAAGATGATAAAGATTCTAACTATATAAATAATTCACTAACAAGAGTCTTAAGATACTTGGCTTTCTTCATCACCATCCTAACTCCTGGTGTATACATTGCCCTTACTACTTTTAATCAAGAAATGATTCCCCTTGAATTACTTACTAGTTTTGCTTCCCAAAGAAGTACCGTTCCTTTTCCCGCTTTCTTTGAAGCCATTTTAATGTTTATTTCCTTTGAAATACTAAGAGAAAGTGACTATCGTATACCAAATATTTCTAACTCTGCCCTTTCCATAGTAGGAGCCCTAATTCTTGGCGAAGCCGCTGTCAACGCCGGTATTGTATCCCCTATTATGATTATTATAGTGGCTATTACTGCTATTAGTGCTCTAATTGTCGTAGAACCCGAACTATCTAGTGCTATTAAATGGTATCGTATTTTATTCATGCTAGGAGGCACCACTATCGGTATCTTTGGTATTTTCATAGTCTTTATTATTTTTACTACTAATCTATGTAGTATTACTTCCTTCTCTAAATCCTATATGATGCCTTTTACCCCTATTAATGAAGATATCAAAAATAGCATTATTAAGTTCCCTCTAATTAATAGAAAAAAAAGAAATAAGTACTTAACAAACAATATCATAAAGGAGGTTATAAAATGAAAAAAATAAAATATTTAATTCTTCTTCTTCCTCTTTTAAGTGGCTGCTACAACTATAGAGAACTTAATGAACTAGGTATTACTACCGCTATTAGTATTGATTATAAAGATGATAATTTTTTTGTAATTGCTGAAGTAGTTAACCCCATCAAACAACAAGATGCCTCTAGTAGTAACAATGCTCCCTTTATAAATTATAGTAGTTCTGCTTCTACTCTTCAAGATGCCTTTAGAAATATAGTTTTAGAGTCTCCCCGTCAGTTATATGCCGCTCAACTTGAAATTATTGTTTTAAGCGAAGAAGTCGTTAGTAATCATTTAGAAGAAGTTCTTGAATACTTCTCTCGTAACCCCGAAACCAGAACAGAAATTAAAATTATTGTTGCTAAAACTGATGAAAGTACTAAAGGTATTACTCTGCAAACTCTTTTAACTAGTTTATCATCCTCTAATATTCTAAAATCTCTTGAACTTCAAAATAAAGTTCTTGGTGTCTCTTATCCTGTCACTTTAAATGAACTCTTAAATATGGATGTAGACCCCTACTTAGAAGTTGTCCTCCCCTCTATGATTTTATATGGTGATACTTCTATCGGCGATGAAAAAGAAAATACTACTACTTCTACTCCTAAAGCAACTATTAAAATAAGTGGTAACACTATTACTAAAGATAATAAAGTTCTAGGTTATCTAGATATTGAAGAATCAAAAATACTTAGTATTCTTAATGGTAAAGCCAAAGAATCCATTATTGATATGGAATATAATGATGGTTACTTAGTATTTGAGCCTAATAGATTAAAAGTATCAAAAGAAGTTGATATTAAAAATAATATAGTTAAAATTAATATATCTGGTTATTCCAAAACTAAAGAAATCCAAACTGATATTAATTTTAAAGACCCCAATGTCGTCGAAAAAGTAAATAAAGCCCTAAATAAAGAAATTGAAAGCAAAATAAAGAATACATTTTTAGATATAAGAGATAAATATAATTCTGATGTCTTTGGTTTTAGAGAATTATACTATCGTACTGACCATAACTACTTTAAGAAACATTGCTCTAATTGGTATGAAGATATATTTCCTAACATTAAAATTGAAGTCAAATCAGATATTAAATTATATGAAAAAGGAAATACTCTAGGAGGGTTAAAATATGAAAGAAAAAATAAATAATATTGAATTATCTAGTAGTCTATTTCTCATTCTATTTTCTTGTACTTTAGGTATTGCTCCTTATATAACAATTAAATCTTCTGGTATTGACTCCTATATCGGAGTTATCATTGGCTCTATTATTGGACTTATTCCTGTATTTCTATTTTGTTATATTTTTAATTATGAAATCGATAAACCTATTTATATCAAAACAAAAATTATATTTGGTAAAGTCTTAGGTACAATTATTAATATATTTTTTATTATTCTATATTTTATTCTAGCAATAACTATTCTATTTAATACAAGTAATTTCATTATATCCCAGTACTTAACAGATACTCCTATTATACTAGTAATAATTATTTTCTCTCTTACTGCTTATCACACTTGCAATAAAGGTATTACTACACTCTCTAAAATCAGTTTAATATATATAGTAATTATCATTATACTATTTTCTTTAGCTACTATTGGATTAATACCAGAAATTGAAACAGATAATTTAAAACCAGTTTTAGAGTATGGTCTTAAAGGTCCTATTATTTCTGGTATTCTCTATAGTTTAGTACTAACAACCCCTATTTATGGTCTTCTATTAATACCTAAGAAAAATATTGAAAATTATAATAAAACCACTAAGTATATTGTTATTACTTATCTAATTACTACTATTATGATTATCTTTATGACTCTAGTAGCTAGTTCATGCCTTGGTAAACACCTTCTATCTATGTATCAATACCCAGTTTATATTACTCTTAAAAGAATATCTATATTTGGTTTTATTGACCGAATAGAAAACTTTCTGTCTATAGAGTGGATACTTAGTACCTTTGTTTGCTTTACTCTACCCATTATTTACATTAAAGATAGTATTACCAAAACTAATAATAAAATTATTAATTTAATCATCATAATTTTTATTATTATATCTTCAATACTACTATTTAAAAACAATACTTTCTTTAACCACTATCTAGATAGTGTATATCCTTATATATTAATGATTCTCTTCGGAATATATATTATGATGTTTATAGTAATTATAATTAAAAAATGTATAAAAAGAAAAAAATAGAATATAATAATAATACAGTAAGATACATTACTGTTTAGATATAGAGATTACTTAATTGTAGTCTCTTTTTGTTATTTTAGCCCATTCCTACTTTTTATTATAACATAATATATTAGTGTGGAGTTGATTAATAATGTTAACATTTTTAGAACAACAAAGTCCTATATTACTGGCCTTCTTTGCCACTTTATTTACCTATAGTATTACAGTAATAGGAGCCTCTATTGTATTTTTATTCAAAAAAGTACAAAAGAATATTATGGACGCTATGTTAGGCTTTGCCGCTGGTATTATGATTGCTGCATCTTTCTTCTCATTAATTGAACCAGCTTTAAAAATGGCCGAAAGTCTTAAAATGATACCATGGATTGTAGTAACAATTGGATTCATATCAGGAGGATTACTTTTATTTATTGGTGATAGA
The DNA here is from genome assembly GCA_900554615.1 of uncultured Mycoplasmatota bacterium. Lineage (GTDB taxonomy): Bacteria > Bacillota_I > Bacilli_A > RF39 > UBA660 > CAG-302. The sequence continues at coordinate 9,846 of USIB01000035.1, forward strand.
ATATTCACTAAAATTGATAAAAAAATATCTAAGAATAAAGATGAAAATAATAAAACAAAAAGTTTAAAAAGATGTATTATGTTAATTCTTTCTATTACTCTTCATAATATTCCTGAAGGATTAGCAGTCGGCGTTGCTTTTGGTGGTATTGCTTATGGTATTGAAGGAGCTACATTAAGTTCCGCTATTATGATAGCTCTTGGTATTGGTATTCAAAACTTCCCTGAAGGTACCGCTGTTAGTGTTCCTTTAAGACGCGAAGGACTAAGTAGAAAAAAAGCCTTCTTCTTTGGACAACTAAGCGGACTTGTCGAACCAATATCAGGTGTACTTGGAGCCTTACTTGTATTAAAAGTAAGAACACTTCTTCCCTTTCTGCTTGCCTTTGCCGCAGGGGCTATGATTTATGTAGTAGTAGAAGAATTAATACCAGAATCACAAACAAACAAAAGAAAAGAATTAATGGCCTTATTCACTTTAATAGGATTCTCTATTATGATGATATTAGATGTATCTTTAGGTTAAAAAAAAACAAGTATTAACTTGTCTTTTTTTATTTATTACAATCACTAGTACAAATATTAGTTTTAGTATCCTCAAACATCTTAGCGAGTTTAGTCTTAAGCCCCTCTAAATCTTCATTCTCCCAGTATTCTTTAGGAGTTTTATATCCCTTAGTATCCGCAGCAGTTTCATCATCAAAACCAACAATTTCTCCATCTTTAACCGCTATTACTGAAGGAGCATAGATTCTCTTATTACCCTCTTCATCATATCTCAAATGATCTTTGAGTACTTCTACCAATTTTTTATAATTATCATTATTATCTTTTCTATCGTTTAATATATTATAGTAGTATACTTTTTCTACATCATTATCTTTAGCCACTTCATTTAGATAAGGCACATAAGCCGCACACCAAGGACATTCAGGAAAGCCTAAATAAACAACCCCAGTACCATGTTCTAAAATATTAATAATTTCATCAATACTTTTGTATGCAAACACATTATCTTCAGTAACACTACCATACTCTTCAGCAAACTTCTTACCGTCAGTTTCTCTATTCTTATTAATATATAAGTATCCAAAAACACCAAGCATTATAACCAAAACTACTCCTACTAAAATTATTATTTTCTTTTTCACTTTTTTCACCTCATAATAATCATAAACTATTTATAATTATTATACCACATAAACAAAGTTGAATTAACTAAACTTAAAGTTGAGTCTATGAACAGTTCCCATTTAAAGATAAAGGAACCTTATAAGTAGTTATCTTATTACTACTATCAGTAGCATTAATCTCTAGTAAAATATTACTACTCTCAATATTCTTACATTCCTTGCTAAAATTATCTATATTAAAATTAACATTCTTCAAAAAATCATTAAGTTTAATCAAAACATTATCATCATAATCATAACTACCAATCTTCTTTTTTATAGTACCACTTTCTTCATACAAACTACATTCAATCTTAGTATATAAATTATCATCAGTACCACCGCAATAATCAATATTAGATATATATAAATAAGAATTACTCTTATTATAAGCAATACTTCCTGATATCTCAAAATTTGAACAATTAGAAGTTAAAGTTCTAAAAGTAAAATTATCATCATGAAATACTATCAGTAAAATAACTCCTAGTACAATAAGAAAACCTATAATAGAACTAACAATAATTATTACTTTTTTATTATTTTTTTTATTACTTACTCTACCATCAAGTAAATCATTAATATTAATACCATAGTCATTACATATCTCTTTTAATAAAGCAATATCTGGAATATTCTTACCATTCTCCCATTTGCTGACAGCCTGATAAGTAACACCATATTTTAGAGCAAACTTCTCTTGTGTTAAACCACTTTTTTTACGAAGTTCTTTTATTAAATTACCAACTTTATTTTGATCCATCATATCACTTCCATACTTAAAATTATAATATAATTTCTATATAAATACAATAGAAAAAAGAGATAAATTACTATCCCTTTATTATAAATATTTTTTTAAATCCTCAATGTTTTTCTCTTGCACCTTAACATAAGTATCTACTATTTCCTTTACTTCTTTATCCATCTTTTTATCATTTAATATTCTTCTCCCCTCAAGTATTCCCATATTAGTACCCTTAAAGAGAAGCTCCGATATTTTAGCATCACTATCATCAGTCATAGTTCTCATCTCAATACCAAACCTAGTCATAGTCTTTTCCATCTTATTAGTCTCGTGTGGTTCATCATCACTATTATATTTAGAATAAATTTCATTAATATCTTCAGATATCTTTTTATACTCACTAGATTGTCTTTCAAGTAGTTTTTTAAATTTCTTATCCTTAACTTTATCTATTATATAACTAATAGCATCTATGCCCATACAAGCGCCCTTATTAATTTCATCTAATACATTAATATTCTCTTTCATATTTATTCACCAATAATATTATTAACAATAAATAGTAAAATATACAGTCCAATCTTGTAATTTAACAAATTAAATGATACAATTATGGCACAAGGAAAGGATATATATTATGACCTATGATGAAATAAAATACTATATTGATAATTTTTGCAAAGTTTTAAATATAAGCGACTATATTGGAATTATAGCTTATGGAAGTTATGTAAAAAGAACAAATACCGCCTTATCCGATTTAGATATTATGATAATAAAAAGTAACTATAACACTCAAGACTGTGGTAGTTTAAATATTGATGGAGTAAGAATAGAATATTTCATTCAGGACATAAAAAGAATTTATGAGTTAATAAAAAATGAAATTAAAAATAACGATCCATCACATCTAACAAAATTTGCAACATGTAAAATCATATATGATACAGATAATAAAGTAAAAGAATTAATAGATTATGCCCAAAAATTATATAGTGCAAAAATAAACACTTCATTTACCGACAGAGAAAAGTTTTCTATTTTTTCCATAAATAATAGAATTGAAGATTTGGAGTCATTACTTTATAGCGATAGTTTTTATTCAGTTTATTATATAACATTAGAAAAAATAAGAACTTTATATAGTAGAATAAATGGAATAATAGATCTACCCGCAACAAAAATAGAAAAAATTTATACAAATAATGAGTATGCACAAAAATATATTTCTTCTCCAATTCATCAATTGCCAGAACAGAATTTTATTGAAAAATATCTATTATGTTTAAAATTGAATAACAAAAATATTATGTTTGATAATCTAAAAAACTTATACTTCTTTTGCTTTCAAGGCTTAGACTTTAATCCAAATAATTTTTGTTTAAAATACACAAAAAAAGCACCATTTATAGTATAATCAAAACTTCTTATAAAAATCAATTTCGTTTGAAATTGATTTTTGTTTAATAGTGCAAGCTCATAAACCGGCGTCAAGAGGTTCGAGTGAATAAGTATTAAAAAAAGTCCAAATTTACTTTGAACTTCTTAATATACAATTTGGTGCGATATAAGAGCCTATTTTGAACATTTATATCTATAAAGAATAAACTAATAAATATCAGTTCTATATATAATATAACATAAATTTTTACTTTTTTTAACAAAATATCGTCAATTTATACAAAATAAATAGTTTTAATGATATAATTATATATGTGAGAAAATTAATTAAGGAGTGTAAAATGAGTAATATTATTAAAATAGATAATCTAAACAAAAGTTATGGAAGTATTAAAGCCGTTAATAATTTAAGTTTCCGAGTTAAAGATGGAGAATTATTTTCTTTTTTAGGAATAAATGGAGCTGGTAAAAGTACTACAATTAATATGATTTGTGGTGAGTTAAAAAAAGATTCAGGAACAATTTTAGTCTGTGATAAAGAAGTAGACAGTGATGATAAATATATTAAAAGAAAAATTGGTGTTGTCTTTCAAGAGTCATTATTAGATAAATCCCTAACGGTTTATGATAATTTAAAAATTAAGGCATCTCTTTATGGAATAACTGGAAATGATTTTGTAAAAAGATATAACGAATTATCAAAATTGTTTGATTTATACGAAATTGAAAGACAAACTGGCAAAACAGATCAATCAGTTAAAAGAACTGGATGCGACCCAGAGATATGAG
>USIB01000036.1 GCA_900554615.1 uncultured Mycoplasmatota bacterium
TATCTATTTAAATGTAACAGAATTATCTGATACATTTAAAGATGGTGGAGAAAGTAATGGTGCATTAGGTTATGCAGTACTTAAAAACACAAGTAGTTTAAGTAATAATGATATAACAATAGATAATTTAGATAATCAATCATTTGAAGTGTTAAATATACAACCAATAATGGAAACTGGTAAAATAGAATTATATTCAGAACAATTATCAAATACAGAAGTAAATAAATATTTAGTAGTAATATTTGTAGATAAATTATCTGCTGGTAATGATATTACAGAGGCTACATTTAAAGGTAATATATCAGTAGAGGCAGAACAAAAAAAATATGGAGAAACACCAAGCTATTGCTTTAATTTAGCTGATAAAGATGAAGAAAATAAAACTGCTTCATTAGCCACGATGGGGTATAATTGTTATGCTGGAAATAACAATAATTATGAAACAATAACAGATGTAGTGATACCTAGTACAATTGATGGATATAAAATAACAAAAATAAATGATGGATTTAATTGTCAAAATTATAAATATAATAGTGCTGCAGGGCGATATGGCTGTTCACAAGGAAATAAAATATTAAAAATTATGATTCCTGATTCTGTAATAGGTATAGGAGATTTCGCATTTTATTATAATCAATTAACAAATGTAGTAATACCAAATTCAGTTGTAACAATAGGAAATTATTCATTTATGGGAAATCAATTAACAACAATAAATATATCGAATTCAGCAGTAACAATAGGAGAGCTTGCCTTTCATAGTAATCTATTAACAAGTATAATCTTACCAGATTCATTAACTGAAATTGGAAACTCTGCATTTAGCGGAAATAATTTAAATTATGTATATATAGGCAGTGATTCAAACTTAACAAGTATAGGAAGTGGAGCTTTCACCTCGTCAACTAATTCAAATCCTAATTTAAGGACAATATATTATAACGGAAGTAATTCATTACCATGGATAAATGCTATTAATGGAAGTGCTTCTTCTACTAAGTTTGTAACTGGTACAGTACCTAGTTATACTAGTGGAACTACAACCTACAATGAAGTACTTATAACTACAGGTAAATAAGGAGATACGAGAGTATCTTCTTTTACTATATAATAATACTAAGTTAGAAAGTCTACACCTTAAATATAATATCTTATAATAGTTCATATATAGACTATGATAATAGGCTATATATGATAGAAAAAGACTCTAGGCTTTTTCTTAAATATACTCAAATAAAATACTTGACTAATATAAAAATAAAAACTATAATAAATATTAACAAAATGAAGAAGGAAAGGAGAATATTTGAAAAAGTTAATATTAATATTAGTAGGTATATCTATAATACTAGGAGGAGTAATATTAGTCTTATATAAAAGAGAAATAAATACCAAAGAAGAAGTAGTAGATATATTCAAAGATGAAGAAAAAGAACAAAAAGATAAAGAAGAAATAAGTAATAAAGAAAACAAAGAAACAAAAGTAATCGTAGATATCAAAGGCATGGTAGTAAACCCAGGAGTATATGAAGTAGATAGTAATCTAAGAGTAAACGATGTAATAGAATTAGCAGGAGGTCTCCTAGAAGGAGCAGACACTTCTTATATAAACCTAGCCAAAATAGTAACAGATGAAATGACTATAATAATATATTCAAATGAAGAAGTATTAGAAAAATATAAAAAAGAAAATTGTATATGTGAAGAATGTAATATAGTAAACAACGCTTGTATAAGTACAGAAGAAAATAATAAACTAATAAATATAAATACCGCTTCTCTAGAAGAATTACAAAGTATAGATGGAATAGGAGAATCCAAAGCCAAATCCATAATTAGTTATAGAGAAGAACATGGTCTATTTAACAAAATTGAAGACATTAAGAATGTATCAGGAATAGGAGAGTCCCTATTTGAAAAGATTAAGATATATATTACAGTCTAATAGTATTATAAAGATTATTACTATCTTCTTATTAATACTAGATATAATGTATATTAACTATTACCCATTTAAATCAAAATATAATATAAAAGAAAAAGAGTTTACAGGTATAGTCTTAGACTATGAACTAAAAGAAGATAAGATAGTAATAATAATTAAAAATCGTGAAAAACTAATAGTAAACTATAAATATAAAGACAAAGTATTTAATAATCTATCTTACGGAGATAAAATATATGTAAAAGGAACTTTAAGTTCTCCTAGTAAAAGTACTAATTTCAATACTTTTAATTATTATAAATATTTATATAACAAAAAAATATACTATATAGTTACCGCTAGCGAAATAAAAAAGATAGAAAATAATAAAAGTTATTTATATACATTAAAAAATATTTTATACAGAAGAGTATCCACTATGAAATCCTCAAATTATATCAAAACTCTTCTTTTATGCAATAATTCCCTAGACAAAGAAGTAAAAGATAGTTATAGAATTAATGGTATATCCCATATGTTTTCCGTATCTGGTATGCATATTAATTTCTTCGTTGGAATACTATTTCTCTATCTTAATAAAATAACTTATAATAAAAGAATTAAATATATCTTTACAAATATTTTTGTTATACTATATTATTCTTTATTTCCCTCTGCTTCTTTATTTAGAACTATGATTATGTATGTTCTATTTAGTATTAATTTTATTCTTAAACTTAAGATAAAAAAACTCGATATTCTATTTTTAACTCTCTTCTTTTCTATTATTATTAATCCCTTTATTATTTATGACTTAGGATATATTTATTCTTATACTATTTCTTTCTTTTTAGTCTTATTTTCTAACAAAATCAAAGGAAAGAAAGGTATTTCTAAAACTATATTTATATCTTTATTATCTTTCTTTGTATCTTTCCCCATTACTATATATAATAGTTATGAAATTAATATAATTAGTATCTTTCTAAATATTATTCTAGTTCCTATTATTAGTCTTATTATTCTTCCACTTACTCTAATTACTTTTATTTTTCCTATTTTTGATAATATATTATATTTTTTTACCAGTAAATTAGAGAGTATTTCTCTTGTATTATCTTCTATTGAGATTACTAGATTTATTTTTCCAAAAATCAGTATTCTTCTAATTATTATTTATTATATATTTATTTTTCTATCTTATAAAAACCTTAGATATTTATATATTGTTATTTTATTTATTATTAGTATTTATTTTTCCCCTTATTTTACTAGTAGTCTAAGTACCACTATCAACGATGTTGGTGAAGGAGACTCTATCTTTATTAGACTTCCCTTTAATAAAGGCAATATCCTTATTGATACTGGTTATAGTGAATATAAAATGAGTAATGAGATTATTCCTTATATTAAAAGTATGGGTACTAAAAAGATAGACTATTTAATTATTACTCATGGAGATTCTGACCATATTGGTGCTTCTTCTTATTTAATAAATAATTTCCATGTTAATAATGTTATTTTTAACTGTGGCTCTTATAGTGCCTTAGAAATAGAATTAATTAAATTACTAGATAAAAAGAATATTAATCATTATAGTTGTATTAATGGTTTTTCTATTGATAAGTATAGATTTTATCTATTAAATACTAGAAATTATGATAATGAGAATGATAACTCTAGTGTTATTTATTTTAAATATAACGGATATAGTCTCTTGCTTATGGGAGACGCTGAGGCTAATAAAGAGATGGATATTCTAGATAAGTATTATATAAGAGATATTGATTTTCTTAAAGTAGGCCATCATGGTAGTAGTACTAGTAGTAGTAAGGAGTTTATTACTACTATTAACCCTAGATATAGTTTAATTAGTGTAGGTAAAAATAATAGTTATGGACATCCAAATAAAAATATATTAGATAACCTATCTAATTCTACAATCTATAGAACTGATATAAATGGTAGTATTAAAGTAATTATAAATAAAAATGGTTATAAAATTAAAACTCACAACTAATAAAAATACCAAAAAAGAATATATAAGAGGTTAAAAAATAGTTTATACATAAGGAGGGTTAAATGAATAATAACTATTATAATGAAATAAAAAATGAATTATTAAATAACGAAGTATATAAAAGAGTAAAATATTACTCTAAGAATAGAAATGAACTTAGTACTTACTATAATGTAGGTAAATTATTAATTGAAGCCCAAGGTGGCGAAGATAGAGCCAAATATGGAGATGGTTTAATAAAAGAATATTCTGAGCGATTAACAAGAGAATTGGGTAAAGGATATTCCACTAGAAGTTTAAAAAATATGAGAAAGTTTTATTTGTTACAATCAAAAGGGCAGGCATTGCCGGCCCAATTGAGTTGGTCGCATTATTGTGAGTTGCTATCATTGAAAGATATGAACGAAATCACTTATTATATTGATATTTCAATAAAACAAAATCTTTCTTATAGACAATTAAGAGAAAAAATTAAAAATAAAGAATATCAAAGACTAGATGATAATGTCAAACTAAAACTAATTAATAAAGAAGAAATAAGTATTGGCGATACTATAAAGAATCCAATTATCATTAAAAACAAGTTAGGAATAGATAGAGAAAACATGAGTGAAAAAATACTTCAAAGATTAATACTCGAAGATATACCATCATTTTTAAAAGAATTAGGTGAAGGCTACTCATTTATTGAAAATGAATACAAAATCAAAATAAACAATACTTACAATTATATAGATTTACTATTATTTAATATTAAGTATAACTGTTATGTAGTTGTAGAATTAAAAGTAGCTGAAGTAAGAAAAGAACATATAGGACAGATACAAGTATATATGAATTATATAGACAAACATATTAAGAGTGTTACCAATAATAAAACAATAGGAATAATCGTAGCCAGAAGAGATAATCATTACTACATAGAATATTCTAGCGATAAAAGAATCTACACAAAAGATTATGAAATAGTATAGGGAGGTTTAAATGAACAATAACTATTACAACGAAATAAAAAATGAACTATTAAATAACGAAGTATATAAAAGAGTAAAAGACTATTCTAAGAACAGAAATGAACTAAGTACTTACTATAATGTAGGTAAATTATTAATTGAAGCACAAGGAGGAGAAGATAGAGCAAAGTATGGAGATGGTTTAATAAAGGAATATTCTGAAAAATTAACAAAAGAATTAGGCAAGAAATATTCAGTAACTACACTTAAATATATGAGAATGTTTTATCTGTTAATTGAAAAAGGTCAGACATTGTCTGACCAATTGAACTGGTCTCATTATTGCGAATTATTATTTCTTAAAGATATAGATGAAATCACTTATTATATCAATATAACTGAAAGATATAATTTAAGTGTAAGAGAGTTAAGAGAAAGAATCAAAACCAAAGAATATCAAAGATTAGATGATAATACCAAACTAAAACTAATCAATAAAGAAGAAATGAGTATTGGCGATACTATTAAGAATCCAATTATTATTAAAAATAAATTAGGAATAGATAAAGAAAACATAAGTGAGAAAATACTTCAAAGACTGATACTTGAAAAATATGAGAAAATTTTATCTATTACATGAAAAAGGGCAGACACTGTCTGCCAAATTAAATTGGAGTCATTATGTTGAGTTGCTATCATTAAAAGATATTAATGAAATTAATTATTATATCAATATAATTGAAAATATAACTTAAGTGTAAGAGAATTAAGAGAAAAAATCAAAAATAAAGAATATCAAAGATTAGAAAATAATACTAAACTAAAATTAAGTAAATTATTAATTAAATCACAAGGCGGAGAAGATAGAGCCAAGTATGGAAATATTTTAATTAAAGAATATTCTTTAAAACTTCAAAATGAGGTTGGCAAAAAATATGGTTACAAAAACTTATATAACGTGAGAAAGGTTTACCTTACATTTAAAGACAATGAGATTTTGCAGTCAGTGCCTGCAAAATTAACTATGTGAAAAAGTGCAGACAACGTCTGCAGAATTATCCTGGAGCCATAAGAATGAGACAATTTTATTTATTATCTGAAAAAGGTGCGACATTGTCGCACCAATTGGCATATTCTTATTATTGTGAATTATTCCTACTTAGGACAACATAACAAAATACATTCCATTATTAATATCCTTCTAAAAAGATACAAGTTTTTCTCTTTCTTAAATAAAATCATATCAGTAAAGTTAGCATTCACCCCGAATATAATAACCCATAACTCATCATATATAGACTTAGCATAAGGCTATATATGAAAGGTAAAGACTCCTGGCTTTACCTTTAAAAAAATAACAAAAATTATTGATAAGATTATACTTTTATGCTATAATTTAATAAAAGAATAGAGAGTGTGATAGAGATGAGTATAACAAAAAAAGAAATAGAAAAATTAAACGCCTATTTTAGAGCATTAAATTATATCTCAGTAGGACAATTATATTTAGTAGATAACCAACTTCTAAAAGAAGAACTAAAATGGAGTCATGTAAAAAAGAAAATAGTGGGCCATTGGGGCACAGTCCCAGGTCAAAACTTCATATATACCCATCTTAATAGAATAATAAAAAATAACGATTTAAATATGATATACATATCAGGACCAGGCCATGGAGGAAATGCCGTAGTATCAAATGTTTACTTAGAAGGAACATATACAGAAGTATATCCCGAAGTAACCGAAGATACCGAAGGACTAAGAAAGTTATTCAAACAATTTTCCTTTCCTGGTGGAATAGCCTCTCATGCTGCTCCTGAAACCCCAGGCTCTATCAATGAAGGAGGGGAACTAGGTTATTCACTATCCCATGCCTTTGGTGCTGTCTTCGATAACCCAACCCTAATAGCAGCCTGCGTAATAGGAGACGGTGAAGCCGAAACAGGTCCATTATCAACCAGTTGGCACTCCAATAAGTTTTTAAATCCTAAAACAGATGGAGCAGTCTTACCAATCCTTCATCTAAATGGATATAAAATAAGTAACCCAACCATACTATCTCGAATAAGTAATGAAGAATTATCATCACTACTATATGGTTATGGCTGGAAACCTTACCTAGTCGAAGGCTCATCTACTTACGAAATACACAAAAACATGGCAAATACATTAGATAAAATAATAAAAGAAATAAAAAAAATACAATATAACGCTAGATATAACAATAAAGTAGAAAGAGTATTCTGGCCAATGATAGTACTTAGAACACCAAAAGGCTGGACAGGCCCTAAAATAGTAAATGGAAAGAAAATAGAAGGTACCTTCAGAAGTCATCAAGTACCAATACCAATGGAAAACGATGAAGACCTAAAATTACTAGAAAAGTGGCTAAAAAGTTATCATCCCGAAGAACTATTCGATGAGAGAGGAAAACTAATCCCATCACTAAAAGAACTAGTTCCATATAATAGGATGGGAGCAAATCCAAATGCCAATGGAGGACTTCTACTAAAAGAACTAAAAATACCAAATATAGATAAATACAAGGTAGATTTTAAACATCCTGGAGAAATAGAAAAAGAAGATATGCGCGTACTAGGAGCCTTTATTAGAGATATAATAAAAGAAAATAGAAATAACTTTAGAATATTTGGCCCAGATGAGACAATGAGTAATAGACTATCCCATGTCTTTGAAGCCGATAACAGAAGTTTCTATCTAACAAAGAAAAGTGATGACGAATACCTATCATATGATGGAAGAATAATGGATTCATATCTTAGTGAACATACCTGTGAAGGATGGCTCGAAGGCTATCTACTAACAGGAAGACACGGAGTATTCGTAAGTTATGAAGCCTTCATTAGAATAGTAGATTCAATGGCTAGTCAACATGCAAAATGGATAAAAGTAGCCAAAGAACTACCTTGGAGAAAGAGTATATCTTCACTAAACTATATATTAACCTCAAATGTTTGGCAGCAGGACCATAACGGCTATACTCATCAAGACCCAGGCTTCATTGACCACCTAGTAAACAAGAAAGCCGATATCGTAAGAGTATACTTACCTCCTGACAGCAACTGTCTTCTATCATGCTTTGACCACATAATAAGAACAAAAAATTACATCAATGTAATAGTGGCCTCCAAACACATGAGACCTCAATGGTTAACGATGGAAGAAGCCAAAGCCCACTGTGCCAAAGGCGTATCCAAGTGGGAGTTCGCTAGTAACGACAAAAAAGGAGTAGACATAGTACTAGTCTCAATCGGAGATGCACCAACTCTCGAGAATCTAGCGGCCACTAGCATAATAAGAGGTTACTTACCAGATATCAAAATAAGATTCATAAATGTCGTAGACCTAATGAAACTAGAGCCTGATACCAAACATCCACATGGCTTGTCAAATAACGAATACAATAAATTATTCACTAAAGATAAACCAATAATATATAATTATCATGGCTATCCATCACTAATTCATGAGTTAACATACGAAAGAGAAAACAAAAATATCAGTGTTCATGGATACATCGAAGAAGGCACCATAACAACAGCCTTTGATATGAGAGTAAAAAACGAAATAGATAGATATCACATAGTAATAGATATAATAAATCATCTAGATATAAAAAATACTAGAGAAGGCAAGAAAATAATAAGATTAATGGAAGAAAAATTAAAATATCACGATTCATATATCAAAGAATATGGAATAGATATGGAAGAAGTTAGACTATTTAAATGGGAGTAAGATATGGAAGAAAAATATAATAACAAAAGAAATGCAATTTTTGACCCAGCAAGAGTTCAAAAATGGAATGAAGAAAAAAATCAGATAGTAGCAGTACCAAGCGAGTTCGTCGATATGTTGGCAAAACCATTTGACTATTTAAGAAAGAATGCCCAAGATGGCTACTCAAACTTTGAAGAACTACAAGCCGCTAAAGAAATTGCTAGAAAAGATACCCTTGTCAGAGTAAAAAAACTAGAAGACGAAAAAAGAAATGGATACATTGCCATATCCACTCTAACAGTAGGAGGCTTTATAGCAATTAGTACCATAATATTCTTAATAGTGGGTACAATTGTTAGGGGTTAACTATGAAGTTTGATATATTAAATGAAAAAAACGAGTTCAAATTAGGTACTATAATAACAATATTTAATCTTCCAAATGTCAAGAAAGATATCGCCTTATTTTCCATAGAAGGCTATGATAGAAAAGATATGGCTTCCCTAGAAGTCGCTTACATAAACAAAGGAAGCGATGGCTATGACTATCTAGAAGAAATAGAAGACGAAAAGACATTAGCAGCCGCTATGAAAGTCGTAAAAAAAGTAATAGAGAACATTAAATAAAACTAATGTTCTTTTAATATTAAAAAAAGCAAAATATCACTATTTCACTATATTAAAAAACTCCGAAGGAACCTCACTAACAAACACCATAAGTTCATTAGTAAGAGGATTAACAATTTCCAATCTATTAGCATGAAGAGCAAGTCTATTAATAGGGTTACACTTACTTTGGTAGCGGAAGTCTCCCACTATAGGGTGCTTAATATCAGACATATGACATCTAATTTGATTTCTTCTGCCAGTAGATATAAGAATCCTAACAAGAGAATACTTATCATTATGTTTAATTCTTTCATAGTCAGTAACAGAAAACAAGCCATCTTTCCCTTTAGAAGAATAAACAAGAAGTGTCTTAGACATCTTTAAGTAAGACTCAATATGACCACTACTATTAGTAACTCCCTGAGTAACAGCAGTATACTCCCTTTTCTTAGTAAGACTATTCCAGTCCTTTTGATATAATTCTTGTACCTTCTTACTTTTAGCAAACATAATAACCCCAGATGTATCATAGTCTAATCTATGTATTACAAATACCTTTTTATTTTCCTTCTTCAAATAATTAGATACCTCTCTATATAAAGTCCTTTCCCTCTCCTTATCATTAGAAATAGTAAGCATTTTAGTAGGCTTATCAACAACAATAATATCCTTATCTTCATAGATTATTTTCAAATTAAAATTATTCTCTTTAATCCTTTTCCCAATCGTTATAACATCACCAACATCGATAGAAAAATCATACTTAGTAACAACCTTATCATTAACATATATACATTCATTCTTAAGTAAAGACTTAATATTATTCTTTGATTTATTTAAATTACTCCTCAAATAATCATATAACTTACCATTTTCCTTGACAATTAATTTATCCATAACATCACATCCATATCTATTATATAATAAATATCAAAATAATTAAATATATTTTTATAAATATTATTATGTTCAAGATAAGCCACTGTCTTATCTTGTTATGAATAGCCTTATAGTCTATTCATAAATAATTATAATAGTATCATATTCACAGTGAAGTACTTTCTAACTTATAATTAAGGTTGGTAAAAAAAGATATCCTCGTATCTTCCTAAAATATAATCATAAATATATTTAAATACAAAAAGGACTAATAAAGTCTCTTTTTTCATATGATTATTTAGGTGATAGAATGAAAAAGATAATAGTAGTAATAGCATTATTATTCTTATTTACCCCTCAAGTTAATGCTAGTACAAGTAGTGCCTCTTCTTACATATTAATGGATGGAGTAACAGGAAGAGTACTCCAAAGTAAAGATATGCATAGTAAAAGATTAATAGCCTCAATTACCAAAATAATGACCGCTACTATAGCAATAGAAAGTGGTAAATTAGATGAAGTAGTAGAAGTAGGAGATAGCATATCAAAAGCCTATGGCTCAGGAATATATATAGAAGTAGGAGAACATATAACACTAAGAGATTTATTATATGGACTTATGCTTCGTAGTGGTAATGATGCTGCCGCTGTGATAGCGGACTATATAGGAGGAAATACCGAAAACTTTGTAAAAATGATGAATGATAAAGCCAAAGAAATAGGAATGAAAAATACAACCTTCAATAATCCAAGTGGATTACCAACACCCACAGGAAATTATTCAAGTACATACGATATGGCCCTTCTTACAAGATATGCAATGAAATATAAAGAATATAGAGATATAGTAAAAACCAAAAAATACAAAGTAACAACCGATAAAAAAACCTATGTTTGGAATAACAAAAATAAACTATTAAAATACGATTATGTAACAGGAGGAAAAACAGGATACACCGAAGAATCAGGCCGAACACTAGTTAGCACAGCAACAATTGACGATATGGACTTAATCGTAGTAACAATAAGAGACTCCGATGATTGGAATACTCATACATCACTATATAACTATGCCAAAGAAAACTATATAGGCTATCGAGTATTAAATAAAGCAAAGTTTAAAGTATATGGAGATACATATTATAAAAACGATACCTTTTATATAAAAAAAGATGTATATATTCCTCTTAAGAGAGAAGAGAAAAAATCATTAGTTAGTCATGTCATATTAGATAAAAGAAAAGACTATAATACCAATGATAAAATAGGCATAAATCAAATATCACTAGGAGACACCTTACTATACGAAGAAGATATTTATATCATAAAAAACAGTAGTAAAAGTAAAAAAAATATATTTAGTAAGATAAGAAAGTGGTTTAATGATTAACTATTTATGGGGAATATTTATAATACTAGGAATAATATTTAGTATTATAAATGGAAATAATAACATAACAAATAGTATGCTATCTTCAGGTAGTAGGGGAATAGATATGATATTATCAATAGTACCACTTATGTGTCTATGGCTTGGCACCATGAAAATAGCGGAATCATCAGGATTATTAGATATAATATCAAAAAAATTATCAAAAATAGTAAAAGTACTTTTTCCTGAAATACCAGAAGGAGATAAAGCTATAGGATATATATCCTCAAATATAGTTATGAATATGTTAGGACTAGGAAATGCCGCTACCCCATTTGGACTAAAAGCAATGAGCGAATTAAAAAGACTAAATAAAGATAGTAGTACAGCCTCTAGGTCAATGATAACCTTTCTAGTAATCAATACATCATCAGTTACCATAGTTCCTACAACAGTAATAAGTCTAAGACTATCTAGTGGTAGTATTAATCCTACTGAGATAATACCAGTAACTATTATTACTACCTTTTTATCAACATTCTTAGCCCTTTTATTAGATAGATTATTTTACTTTATATGGAGAAGAAAATATGATTAATTATTTTATTCCAATACTAGTAATGATTATTATTATATATGGAATATATAAAAAAGTAGATATATTTGATACATTTATAATAGGAGTAAAAGAAGGAATGAAATTAAGTATAAATCTATTTCCAACTATATTTGCTATGATTATTGCTATTACTATGATTACAGATAGTGGTATAATTACTTATATATGTAATATACTAAAACCTATATTTATAAAGTTATCCTTTCCTACAGAAGTACTTCCTTTGGCCTTGTTAAGACCAATCTCAGGCTCTAGTAGTTTAGTTATACTAAATGATATATTAACAAAGTATGGAGCAGATTCATTTATTGGTAGGTTATCTTCAGTTATGCAAGGCTCTACAGATACCACTATCTACATACTAAGTATGTATTTTGCTAGTATTAATATAAAAAAAATAAAATATTCTTTACTAGTAGGTCTTCTATCTGATTTAATTAGTGTAATAATTAGTTTTATTATGGTTAGTATATTCTTTAATTAGTATTATATTAAAACCACTTCAGCCTTATATAAAATAAGTCTTCCGTGGTATCTCGTAAGCCTCCAAAAGGAGTCTTCCTCATAAACTTTTTTGTGTTATAATATAGACATATGTATGTATATAAAAATAAATAAAAATACACTAAAAGTATATTGACTATTCAGTACATCTATAGTACAGATAATATCTGTGGTAACACTTAAAGGTGCTAGTCTCTCCAAAATCTTAGTAATCCTAAGAGGAAGGAGTGATTCTATGATGAAAGAACTTTTTTACTTCTTAGGGGGTTTGGAGGTTTGAGTAGTGGACTCTGTTGTAAGTTTAATTACAATAGTTTTCTTATTTGTTATCTATTTGGATAATAGAAAACATAGAAAATAAAAAAGCGAGGCACCCAGGGGGTGCCTCTATAACTAAAAATTATGGAGAGAACACCTTACTCAAAATAGGTGTTACCCATTTTTATTATGGATAATTTCTCTTTCCATATACAATTATATATTATTTTAATAAAAATATCAATATATTTATTGAAAAATATTTTATGATGTGTTAGAATTATTATAGAAAAAATGAAAGGAGAAACCTCACTATGGATAGAGAAAGAATTACTAAAGTTAACTACTTGTTAAATAGAAGGGAGTTATGTCAATATTTGGTACACTATTTATAGGGGGTTTCTTCTTTT
>USIB01000037.1 GCA_900554615.1 uncultured Mycoplasmatota bacterium
TTTTTATGAAAAAGCACTTGACTTTTTATAGTTGGTCACCCCGAATATAATACACCAAAACAAACAATAAAATAAACCAAAATCATTTACATTTATAACCATAAATGATATAATTAATACGAGTAAAGGATTGATAGTATGCCAAAGAAAAAAAAGAAAAAAGATGAAGAAAAGAAAAAGTTTGAATATAGTAATGAAGTAATAGGAATAATCTTAATACTAGCCTCTATAATAGGAATAGGAGCCTATGGACCTGCTGGTAACTTTATTAGAGCATTCTCTATATTTCTAGTAGGAAATATCTATGTATTTCTATTATTTGGATTACTTTTACTAGGAGGATATCTAATATTAAAAAGAAAAATGCCTAACTTTAGTAGTCTAAGATGGATAGGCTTTTATATAATGGTAATATCATTCTTAGTATTATTACATGTAAAATATATAACACTAAATACGAGTGAAGGAACCAAAATAATAACAGATACATTTAATAATCTATTAAAAGCATTTGATGCATCATCAAATAAAGGATTAGTAGATAGTTTAGGTTATTATATCTCAAATAGTGGAGGAGGTATGATAGGAGCCTTATTCACATACTTATTCTATAGTTTATTTAAAGAAGGAACAAAAATAGTAGTAATAACCCTAATAGTAATAGGAACAATATTATTATTCAATACAAGTATAATCGATTTAATAAAGAAAATAAAATTACCAAAGATACATCATGAACATAAAGAAAAAGAACAAAAAGATAATGAAGAAGAAGACAAGAGAATAATACTTCCAACTAGAGAGATAGAAAAGATAAATGAAAAAGAAGTAGTAAGTGAACCTGATATCCCAATAAAATCCGCTGTCAGTGAAGTATCAAGTACTAGTAATGAAGAGGTAGAAAAACCAGAAATAAATCTAAATTACAAGTTACCACCACTTACACTACTTAAAGTAGCCAAAGCAGGTAATGACAAAGAAAATATTGAAGCCGTAAAACAAAATATAGCAACACTAGAAAAGGTACTAGCAGACTTTGATATCCCAGGAAAGATTAAAGAGTGTCATATAGGGCCCTCAGTTACTCAATATGAACTTGAATTAAAAGCTGGAACAAAAGTAAATAAATTACTTTCAATTCAAAAAGAAATAGCCCTTAATTTAGCCGCTAAAGATGTAAGAATACAAGCCCCAATCCCAGGAAAGAGTACTATAGGTATAGAACTTCCTAATAAAGTAAACTCAGCCGTATCCTTTAGAGAAATATTATCTAAACTTCCTGCTCCTAGTGAAAAGAGTATACTAGCAGTGGGTCTAGGAAAAGACATAATGGGTACAGTAAAATGGGCTGAAATAAATGCAACACCACACCTACTAATTGCTGGTGCAACAGGTAGTGGTAAATCAGTATGTATAAACTGTGTTATAGCATCTATCTTAATGAGAGCAAGACCAGATGAAGTAAAACTAGTAATGGTAGACCCTAAAAAAGTAGAATTATCTATGTATAATGGAGTGCCACACTTACTTACACCAGTAGTAACAGACCCTAAAAAGGCCTCAATTGCTCTTAAAAATATTGTCGTAGAAATGGAAAGAAGATATCAAGTATTTGAAGATACAAAATGTAAGAATATAAGTGCATATAACAAAATGTGTGAATCAAATACAGACTATGTAAAAATGCCATACATAGTATTCATAATAGATGAGTTAGCAGACCTTATGTTAGTAGCAGCTAAAGACGTAGAAGACTCAATCATGAGAATAACACAAATGGCAAGAGCAGCAGGAATCCACTTAATCGTAGCAACTCAAAGACCATCAACAGATGTAATAACTGGAGTAGTAAAAGCAAATATCCCTTCTCGTATATCATTTGCCGTATCTTCTTCGATAGACTCTAGAACAATACTAGACCAAACAGGAGCCGAAAAACTACTTGGTAAAGGAGATATGTTATTTAAACCAATGGGAGAAAATGTACCAATTAGAATACAAGGTGCCTTTGTAAGTGATGAAGAACTTCAGAAAATAGTAGACTATACAATATCGCAACAAAAAGCCAATTACGATCATTCACTTACCGAAGATAAAAGTGGTAGTGAAAATGGAGATAATACAAAGTATGATGATGGTTATGAATCAAAAGAAGAGTATGATGACCCATTATATAACGATATCGTAGACTTTGCTATGGAGTTTGGAAAAATATCAGCCTCTTTAATTCAAAGAAAATATCGTATAGGATATAATAGAGCTGCTAGAATAGTAGACTTACTTGAAGAAAGAGGAATAATAGGACCACAAAATGGCTCTAAACCAAGAGAAGTATTAGTAAAGAAAGAAAGTGATGATAGTGATGAATAATCACTATCATCTTTCTAAAATAAGGAGAAAATATGAAAGAGAGTTTTATAGAATATCTAATAGATAAAATGCCATTAAAAGAAAAAATAGGCCAATTACTATATATAGATTATAGAAAACCAAATGAAAAAACAATAAATATGACAAAAGAGTTCGAGAAGGTATTAGAAGAATACAAGCCAGGAGGCTTTATATTATTTACCAGTAATATAAGTAATTTTACTAACACTAAAAAACTAATCGAAGATATCCAAAGTATAAGTGGAAATAATATGTTTATAGGAGTAGACCAAGAAGGCGGAGAAGTCCAAAGATTAAATGAAAATGTAGGATTCAGCAAAATAAAACCTGCTAGTCTAGTACAAGATGCCGAAGAAGCCTATAATTTAGGAAAAGAAACAGGACAGAATCTAATAAGTATAGGAGTAAATATGAATATGGCTCCTGTCTTAGATATATTATCAAATAAAGAAAATAGAGTAGTAAAAACAAGAGCCTACGGAAGTAACCCTATAACTGTAAGTAAAAACGCCTTATCATTTGCTAAAGGATTAAAAGAAGAAAAAGTAATCCCTATAGGAAAACATTTCCCAGGACATGGCTCTACTTTTAAAGATTCTCATATAGACCTTCCTATATTATATAAGACAAAAGAAGAACTATATAACTTAGAATTAATCCCCTTTATAGAGGCTATTAAAGAAGAAATACCAGGTATAATGATTGGACATATAAAATTACCCAAAATAGATGAATATCCATCTAGTATATCAGAAGAATTAATAAATAAATTACTAAGAGACGAATTAACCTACAAGGGAATAGTAATGACAGACTCATTAAAAATGAAAGCCTTAACAAAATACTATAATAGTGAAGAAATATATTATAGATGTATAAAATCAGGAAACGATTTTATATTAATGCCTGAGAATATATCCTTATCTTTTAATACTATATATAATGCTGTAAATGATGGCAAGATAAGTATGGATACTATTAATAATTCTTTAAGAAGAATCTTATCTTTAAAGTTAGAAATAGGACTCTTAGATAAAGAATATTTATCATATATAAATCAACATAACACACTAAAAAAACATAGATAAACGAAGAAAATAACCAATTTTAACTAAAAATTACTAAAAAGGTTGCTATTTTATTAAAAATATTATATAATTATTAGGCAGGTGAAATTATTATGATAATAGAACTATTTAATCTTGTAACATATGGAAAGAAAATAATAATAGATAATGATGTAATAATAAATGAAGAATTATTAAATACTAGTACAATAAGAAGATTAAATAATGTTCATTTTACTGGTAGTTTATCTAGATTAATAGATGATACTTATGAATTATCAGGAACAATAACAGGAACAATGATATTACCAGATGATATAACATTAGAGGACTATGAATATAATTTTACTAGTGAAATAGAAGAAAAAATAGAAGAAACAAGAATAAATTATCAAAAAACTATTGATATTACAGAAGATTTATGGCAAAATATTCTTGTGGAGATTCCTCTCAAAGCAGTAAATGAAAAAAATAAAGATTTAAGGCTTGAGGGTGATGGCTGGAGACTAATTAGTGAAGATGATGTTAAAACAAGCAATAATCCTCTAAGTAGTCTAAAAGAATTATTGTAAGGAAGGAGTGAAGAAGATGGCAGTTCCATTCAGAAAAGTAAGTAAGACAAGAAGAAACATGAGAAGAACTCATTATAAAATTACCGCTAACGGACTAGTAGAATGTACTAACTGTGGTGCTAAAATTAGACCTCATAGAGCATGTCCTAAATGTGGATTTTATAAAGGAGCAGATACTTCTAAAAAACAAGTAGAAGTAAAGGTAACTGAAGAAAAAGCTCCTAAAAAAGCAAAAACTTCAAAAAAGACTGAAGAATAATAATTAAGAGTAACAGAGGTTATTCTTTTTTTCTACCTCTAAAGAAGTATTCACCCCAAATATAATAAAAAAATTATTCATTTATAGACCATAAGGCTATAAATGACTCTAGAAAACTATAGGTTTCTAGAGATAAAAACTTGCAAAATACAAACATTTGTGTTAGAATATTAGTGCTTGGGAAAAATATCGAATAATAGGAGATGAGAATTATGTATAATAAAGATGGAATAATATCTAAAGATTTTGACAAAGAAGATATAGAAATAGTAAAAAATCTATACCTTAGAACATATTTAACTGGAGAAAGATTTGGCCCTCTAACAGGAAAACCAAATGTAGATAGACCATGGCTTATCAATTATAGTGAAGAAGAAATACAAGCAAAAATACCCAAAAGAAGAATGTATAGTGATTTAGTAGAAAGTAGCAAAAATAATTTATCAAATATAGCCATAGAGTATTATGGTAATAAAATAAACTATAAAGAGTTAATTAAAAATATAGATGTAACAGCTTCATCACTTGTAAAAAAAGGAATAAAAAAAGGAGATACAGTATCAGTAATTATGCCATATATGCCTGAGACAGTATATACAATATATGCCCTAAATAAAATAGGAGCCTATGTAAATGTAATAGACCCTAGAATAAACGAAGACTTAATATTTGATTATATAAAGAATGCTGGCTCTCGAAATATAATTATGATTGATAGAATAGAATCAAAGATAAATAACTTAATAGCAAAAGGATTAGAACTAGATAATGTAATAACAGTATCTCCTACTAACTCAATGAAAAATTGGTTATTAAGATTAATTGGAAAACATAAAAAGAGTAATAATTTTGAAAATTGGACCAATTTCTTCGATTCAACACTAGAAAATACCCCTCTAGCACCATTCGAAGAAAATGAACTTGCCGTAATAGAGTACACTAGTGGTACTTCTGGTAAACCAAAAGGAGTAAAATTATCAAATGAAGCATTCAACTCATTAGCATACTTTCAAAAACAATCCCTAAAAAATGAAGTAGGAGATAAGTTCCTTCTAATAATGCCACCATTTATTGCCTATGGTTTAGTTATAGGAATGCATGATATGTTATGTCAAGGACAACACTTACTTATGATACCAAACTTTACTTTAGATAAAGCCCCTAAAATGTTAGGAAAACTAATAAATAAATATCATCCTAATTATATAATGGGTGTACCTAACTTCCTTACAATATTAATGAAATATAATAAAGACTTATCTTTCTTAAAAGGTATTATAATAGGAGGAGACCATCTTGATAAAGTAATAGAACAAAAAGCCAGAGATTATCTAAAAGAACATAATAGTAGTGCTAAAGTTCTAAAAGGCTGGGGAATGACCGAAATAGCATCATGTGGTACCTTCACCAAAACAGATTCTCAAAATAATTTAGGAAGTGTTGGTATTCCTCTTTCCAAAAATACCATAAAAGTATTAAATAGAAAAAATGATGAAAACGCTAGATATGATATCAATGAAGAAGAGTTATTATATAATGAAGAAGGAGTACTATTCATATCTTCTCCATCTACAACTCTTGGATATTATAAAAACAAAGAAGCAACAGATAAAATAGTTTATACAGATAAAGAAGGAAACAAATGGATAAATACTGGAGATATCTTTAAAGTAGATAAAGATGGTTCATTATACTTTTGTGGAAGAGAAAAAAGGGTAGTAGTAAGACCAGATGGCCATAACATACCAACTAGTCAAATAGAATCAATAGCCTTATCAGAAGAAGAAGTAGAATCTGCTGTCGTAATTGGTACAAAAAGTAGAAAGTACGCTCATGGTAGTGTAGCCTCTCTTTGTATCTCATTAAAAGACAAAAACATAGACTCACCATCAAAAGAACAAGTTCTAAATAAGATAGAAGAAAAATGTAAAGAACACTTACAACCAAGAGATAGAGCAAAATATTATGTCTTAGTAGATTCAATTCCATACACTATGAATGGAAAAGTAGACTATATTTCATTAAATAGTTATGTAGAAGAATTAATAAAAGAAGCAAACATTGAAGAAGAGTCAAAAGAATCATTTCATCTATTACAAGAAGATAAAAAAGAATTACATAAAAATATTAAAATAAGGAAAAAATAATTTCCTTTTTTTTTCACTTTATGCTATAATTAAATTATGGTAGGTGATAGTATATGGCTAATAATTTTTTTACTTTATGTAGTTTATTTTATAGCATAATGCTAAATATAATATATTTTAAAAGAAAGAATATAGGTTCGATGGAAACAAAAACATATTCTGCAATTGTACTGACAAATCTAATAAATGTAATATTTGCGGTACTCTGCTACTTCACTATATCAAATAAAAACATAATTCCAATAGTAAACGATTTTGTTTCCAAAACATTACTGTTACTATTCATAACTTGGGAATTATTTTTTACTGCCTATATAGTAATAATAACCAGAAAAGAAGAAGATAAAATTATCAAGAGAACAATATCAAAATCAAAGTGGTATTTCATATTATTCTATATAATATTATCAATAATTATATATTTTCTTCCACTAGATTATTATAGTAATAATAAAGTAGTATATTCATATGGAATGTCCGCTAATTTCGTATATGTACTAACAGCAATACTAATCATAAGTTGGATAATTCTAGTTGCCAAAAATAAAGATATACTAAAAAGTAAAAAATGTATACCCATAATATTATTCGTAGTCTTAACAATAATAGTAGTAATAATTCAAAAAAGTAATCCTGGACTACTATTAATAACGGCAACAGAAACATTTATAACAGTAATAATGTTCTTTACAATAGAAAACCCAGATATAAAATTATTAGATGAAGTCCATAGAGCCAAAGAAATAACCGATAACGCTAA
Organism: uncultured Mycoplasmatota bacterium; assembly: GCA_900554615.1. Classification (GTDB taxonomy): domain Bacteria; phylum Bacillota_I; class Bacilli_A; order RF39; family UBA660; genus CAG-302. The sequence continues at coordinate 7,197 of USIB01000037.1, forward strand.
CGAAGAAAAAACAATGTTTCTATATAATATGACAAATGAAATAAGAGAAATAACAAGAGACATAAACTATTCAACTGAAGAAATACTAAACGAAACAGACAATAAAAAGATAGATGTCGAAGTAATAAATGACTCTGCTAGAGAAATAAAAAAGAGTACTGCTAAGTTCACTACTATGACAAATGAAATATTAGATATAGATACTATTGATAGTGCAAGTATAAAAATATATAACGATAAATATAATATAAAATTAATCATAAAAGAATTAGTAAAAATATATACAAATAAGTGTAAAGAAAAAAATATTTCCTTTAGAGTAAGTATAGCAAGTGATATACCAGAATACCTATATGGAGATGGAGTAGGAGTAAAACAAGCCATAAATATAATCTTAGATAATAGCATAAAAAATACAACAGAGGGCTATATAGAACTAAATATAAATGCTATCATAAAAGGAGATATAGCAAGACTCGTAATAACCGTTGAAGATTCCTCTATCGGAATGACCATTGACGAAATAAACAAAGTATTCCTAAAAAAGAAAAATAAAGATGAAGAATCACTAAATCTAAGTAATACCCTATATAATGCCAAAGCCTTAGTAACCCTAATGAATGGAACTATCATACCAAGTAGCATTTATGGAAAAGGAACAAAAATAAAAATAGTATTAGACCAAAAAGTAGGAGAATCATCAGATAACTTAATAAAATATGAAAGTATCTATGATAAAAAGAGAATCCTATTAGTAGATGATAACATATCAACAGAGAAAATAATAAACAAACTACTAAAAGATACCAACATAGAAGTAGATTATGTATCTCTAGGTAAAGAAGCCCTAGATAAAATAAGAAATAAAGAAAAATATAATCTAATACTACTAGATGAAATAATGGATCCATTAGATGGACTAACAGTAATGAAAAAGTTTAAAGACATAAGAGCCTTTAAAACAAATGTAATATTACTAACAAGAAATAGTGAATACGAATATAATGAAGAATACCTAAAATATGGATTCAAAGACTACCTACTAAAACCAATAAATAAAGATAATCTCTTAAAAATAATAGATAAGTACTTAAAGTAAAGGTACTTATTTTTCTTTATTCATAAAAGTAAAACATATATTTGCATTTTATAGTCTAATGTGCTATAATATAGAGCACCAAAAGGGGGATAATAAAATGAATTATGTAAATAGAGAACATTTAAATACATATCTAAGAGGAATAAAATATTTAGGACAAGGTCATCAAGGAGTCTGCTACTTAAATGAAAGAAAAAAAGTAGTATATAAAATATTCCATAGTTACTTTGATAACGAAGAAGAATACTATAAAGAAGAAGACCTACTAAAGTTTAGTAATATAGAAAACAAGACATTCATCTGGCCCAGTGATGTAATAAAAGTAAATACAGAACTAGTAGGTTATACACTTCCCTATAAGAAAGCCAAAAATCTATACCAAATAAATCCATTACAAATAAACCTAAATAGTTTAGAGAGAGCCTTAACGAATGCCTATAAAGATATAGAACTATTGTCAGATAATCAAGTAAGAATATATGATGCAGTCTATAACACACTATATAGTCAAGGAAGAATCTATGTAATAGATACCTTAGAATATGGAGAACTACAAACAACCTATATCCAAAATAGAAGCAATATAGACTATGAAATAAAACTATTCCTAATAGATAATTACTTCAATCATCTAGTAGATAGTAGTCCTCTCCTAAAAGAAATGTATAAAGATAAAGAAGTAAGTAGTATTATCTTCTTAGAAGAACTAAAAAAAGAATTATCATCCTTACTAGGAGAAGAACTACAAACTCTAAGCAAAGCCAAAAAATACATAAAGAGAATCGAAAATCCAGTATATGAAAGAGGAATAGAATAAAATGGAAAAAGAAACAAATATATTAAACTTAGTAGGAGCAGCAAGAACCTATACAAACTTTATAATAAACCTAATAACAAGAAGAGAAGATAAAACAAGTACCCTTCTAGATAAAGAATATAATAATGCTGCTAAAGTAGGTTTCATCTCAAATATACTACTATCACTAAAAGAAGACCTACTAGAAGAATCACCTATAGCCAGAGCAAAGTCCAAAATAGCCCTAGATAGCCTAGAAAAAGTAGTTGAAGCAATCTCTATCAAAAAAGATTCAGGTTATCTAATAGATAACTATTATTTTAGTACCAGAGAAGAAGTAGTACTAGAAGTAAGAAATAGATTAGCCCATGGAAATTATAAACTAGACCTTCCAAATAATCAAGTAATACTAGAAATAAATAACAATAATGTAAGAATAGATATAGATAAATTAACAAACTTTGTAATAAAAGGACTATATCATGTAATCTATAGTCAAAAAGATATAATATATAAAAAATCATTCGTAAAGATAGATAAACTACCAAAGGCTAGAACAAAACCAATAACAACAAATAGTGAAATGATAGGAACAATAAGAAAAGCAAAATACTGTACCATTGCCATAAAAAGAAAAGATGGCAAAGAAGTAGAAGAGTATGCCAAAAGATACCTAGAAAATATAATAAAATTATATAAGAAAGAAGAAGTATCAAATATCTCACCATTTACCAAAAAGCAAGTAGAAGAAGACTATGATATAGAAATAACTACCAATAACAAAATATTTAGAACATCAGACTTTACCGAAGTAGTAGATTATCTATTAAATACTACTATAAATAATGATTATGAAAAGCAAATAGACATAATAGGAAGAGAAATAGAAAGAAAAATAGATAATAACATAGATAGTTATAGTAATAACATAGGTAGTATAACAAATCTATTAATACTAGATACAATATCAAAATATCATATACAAGATAAAGATACACTATTAAATAAAATGAAGGAAGACTATGGAGGATTCTTATCAGACTATAATCTATTAATCTCCTCATTAATAGCAACATTTACAGCAGTATTCTCATATAGTATAGATGATTTATACAAAGACTTAGATTATAGTAGACTAGACTTAGAAATGGTAAAAGTAAATAAACTAACAATAGATAGAACACTATTAGATAGTCAAATACAAGAATTAAGTAATAAAAGAAAAGAACTAAGAGATAAAGAAAAAAATATAGTTAAAATATCAGAAAATATAAATAAAGTATTAAATAAAAATAATATTACTGCCTATAATAAATTAAATATAGTATTAAATAAATTAAATAATGATAAAGAAATAATACTAAACGATATAAATAATATATGTATAAACTTAAATAACTATAGTAATAACTATAAATACTTAAGAAATAAAAGTATTATACAAGGAATAAGAAATTCTATATCTCATGGAAGTTATAGAGTAATACTAAATGGTAATATAAGTGATACAGAAATAGAATTTACAAGTATTTATAATAATAAATTAACATTTTCTTCTAGAATAAAATTAATAGATTTTATAAATCTATTAGAAGATAATCTAAAACCAGTAGAAGAATTAATATATAATAATGCTTATATTAAAAGAAATATAATAATATCTAGATAATTCCTTCCAAGCCATAAGTCTTGGAAGGTGTAAGTGAGCCAAAAATATTTGTCTCCCTTACAAACATTTAGTAGAGGTTGATATATATGAAAATAACTAGTCCAAAAATAAAAAATAGTATCGAAAGTAATATCCTAGATAGCATAAAAGAAAATAACTTTAGTAATAAAATATATAATACTAATATAGAAGATAACATTATAATTAGTGATATAACCTTTGATAGTAGTATCTTTAATAATATAAACTTTAATAATATAAAATTAGATAATGTAGATATAGTAGATGTAATATTTAATAACTCAGATTTATCTAATCAAGTATTTGATAACAAATTATTAAGTAGAGTAGTATTTAATAATTGTAAATTATTAGGTACATCATTTGTAAATAGTAATCTAAAAGATATAAAGTTTAATAATAGTAATTGTAAATATATAAATCTATTTAGTAGTAGTCTAACTAATATAGAAATAATAGATAGTAATTTTAGTAATAGTGTATTTACAGAAACAAAGATAAAGAATATAGAATTAAATAATAGTACTTTTAATGAAACAGAGTTTATAAAAACCAATTTAAAAGATATAGACTTCTCAACTTGTAATATAGAAAGAATAATATTTGATATTGATTCATTAAAAGGAATAAAAATAAATGTTCTTCAGGCAAGTGATATAGTAAGATTATTTGGAGTACAAATAAAATAATAGAAATATTAAAAAAGCACTATGAAAAACTAAAAAAATATGATATCCTTATACTAGGAGGAAGTAAGAAATGAAAAAAATATTTAAATTAACAACACTTTTATCAGCAGTATTTATTTTTCTTGGTACTGTAAATGCAAAAGAAATAACTGAAGAAGAAAAAGAAGCATTACTAAATAGGATTGCACCAAATGGAGTATTAACAATAAAAGGAGAAAAACTAGAAAATCCATCAGAAGAAGATTACTGGGGCTCTACTGAAGTATTCATAAATGAGGCCACAAGCAGGATAATAAACAATAAAGATATCTTTATTATGGGAGGATGTGATGGCAAAGATTATACTAGTTGTTCTATCAGTATAAGTAATGAAAAAGAAGGATGGTATACTGAGCCAATGGAAGTAAAACTAGTATTTACTTCACCTAGTAAGAAAGATAGTGAAATAGTAAATAGTCTTATCAAAAAGATAAGAAGATATGATTGGAATGATGATGGAACATCTTATCAAATAAGTGACTTAAACTTAATCAATTTCTATTTAACAAGTAAAGGAAAAACACTAATAGATTCAAAAACTAGAAATATTGCAACTTCATATTCTGAAGAAATGATTAACATAACAAAAGGAGATAAGTTTACATTTTACTTTAGTCCGCTAGCGGGTACTAGTGATACTAGTGAATATCTATATGAAATAGCAGTAGGACCAACTACTATAAACTATAATGGATATTCATATTATGTAGGAGATTTAGCAGTATCATTAAATAAAGTAATATATATACCAAGTAGTACTAATGATACTAAAGAAGACTATATCAAAGCAGCAGAAAAAAGACTAGAAGATTACCTAGGAAAAAATAATATAGAAATAACATATGGTGGTAGAATAGAAGATTTACAAAATATAGTAGAAGGAGATAACGAAGAGTTATGCTATAATGATAAATTATTAGACCATACTAAAACAGATGGCAACTATTATAATGTAAAAATAGGAAATGAAACACATAAATTTTATATAGTAAAAGATGATACAAAATTAACAAATCCAACATATTTAGGTAGTGATTTAGAAACAGATGCTACTGTTACATCAAAAGATTCAAGTATCCCACTAGATACAATGATAAATGTAAAAAATATCACAAGTGATAATATAAAGAAAATACTTGGAACAGATAGTTATAAAGCATATGATATAACACTATATTCAAATGGAATGGAAACTAATATAGAAAAATTAGATAATGGTAAGTTTCAAGTAAGATTACCAGTACCAAGTGAATATGAAGGAAAAGACCTAATCATTTATTATATAAATGCAAATAATGAAAAAGAAGAACATAAAGTAACAGTAAAAGATAATTATATAACATTTGAAACAGATCATTTTAGTACATATATATTAACAGAATTACAAAATAACAATAATGATAATGCTATAGACAATCCAAAAACACTAGATGATACTACAAAATATATAATATATGGAGTAATAGCACTAGTAGGTATAATAGTTTGTTTAATATATATAAAGAAAAATAAAAATACCAAATAATTTGAGAAAAATTGAAAGGAGAGACCCTACTATGAATAGAATAAAAATTACTAAAGTTAACTACTTGTTAACCAGAAGGGAGTTATGTCAATATTTGGTACACTATTTATAGGGGGTTTCTTCTTTTT
>USIB01000038.1 GCA_900554615.1 uncultured Mycoplasmatota bacterium
GGAACTTCTATTGAAAGTTTACCTTTTGATAAATCACATTGTTCAAGCATAGTTCTTTCTGCACTTTTCAAATTATTTAGTGCTTCTTCTACATAATAAAGAAGTTCTTCGCCTTTTTCAGTTAACTTTACTCCTTTAGATGTTCTATAAAATAAAGTAGTATTAAAATCTTTTTCTATATTTTTTATTGCTTTACTCACTGCTGACTGTGTTAAATATAACTTTTTAGAAGCATTAGAAATGTTTTCACATTTAGCTACTTCATAAAATATTTTATATAAATTTAAATTAATATCTATATTTTTTTCCATAAACCTAACCTCCCTATTTAAGTTATTTTCATATTTTTTAAATTCTCTGATTTTTTGATTTTGACATACTAAAGATTAAAACTGAGCTCTTCTTATTTTAGATTATCAAGTTTAACTTTATGAAATTTCATATGTAGTTTCACTTGGTACTAGTTATTATACTAGAAAATATTTCGTTTGGCAATAAAATAAGTGGCTACTAAAAACCACCTATTTACTTAGGAAAATTCTTCTATTATTAGGTAATCTAATTAATCTTCTTCATTTGTGATTTTCCTTTTTCAAGTTCTTTTAAACTCTTTCTAGAAGCAATCATTTCTTCTGGCATCATACCACCTATATCAGCAATTGCTTTTCTTACCTTTTTACCAACTTCATAATGTACATCTTTTGCTTCTTTTTCTCCTTGTACATTATCCTTTAGAAGTTTTTGTTTAGTTTGATTTATTCTAAATAAATTAGCCACTAACTCATCTTCATTCATATTATCTAAAATATCTTCTCTATAGCGTAATTTTTTTCTTTTAAATATTTCATCAGCAGTTTCACCATTATATAATCCCTTATATCCAGCATTATGAAATTCTGCCATATTTTTAACACCAGCAGAGGCTGCAACTTTTTGAAGAGTATAGTTGCCTTGCTTTGTTAATCTTCTTTGATAAAATCTCTTTTCATCATCAGATAACGAATCATATTCTTGTTCAGTTATTTCTTGTTTTCTCGTTTGAATAGCAAAATATGTTTGACCTAAAGCAACAACTTCCTTATTAGGATCAGCGTTTTGTACTATTAAATAACATATGTATCTTGATAATTTATAGTCTTTAATAAACTCTTCTCTACCTTTACCAGTCTTTATTGGCTTGTTGACCTCAACAACCCAATCTTCTTCAACTGAAATACTATTTTTTGCAGATGTTATTGCTTTATCTATTACTTTTTGAAAATTTCTCCAATCCTTGTATTCTAATACCTTTTGTAATTCACGTGCGTACCAAAATTCATTACCATATTCATCTAAATATTTTATATTTTCAAAAATATTATTAGTATATTTATCCTCAATTTTATTCATTTTTACCTCTTTTCTTCTGAATTATTTTGTATAATATTGTATCTTAAAGGCAATTCTGTCACCAAGAGTGGCAAAATTACTTTTTTTGGTACTCCTACTTTCTATTAACCTTAACAAGCACCTTCTTAAAAGCACTATATCTGTAACTATCTTCTAACTCTTCACCACTAAGTAAATTAAAAGTTTTATCCATATTAGTAGGCTTAAATACCGAATAAAAATAAGGCTTGATAATAGGCTCAACCATCTTTTCAGATATTTCACCATAACTTATACCAGAGTCTTGAAAATAAGTTCCATCAGGATACATACAAGTAACTACACACTTATAATAAGCATTTCTATCTATAGTTCCTTCTAACTTTCTAAGTAACTTATTTACACATTCATACTTAGGAAGTGATGGATTAATACTTCTCTCATAATCAGCATATCGACCAGTATATATACCAGGTTCACCATTTAAACTCTCTACGAACAGGCCAGCATCATCAGTCAAAATAGGATACTTAATATTCTTTTCCTTACAAAAATCATAAATTGCTAAAGCCTTAATTAAAGAGTTTTCTTCTAGAGTATTACCATTTTCTGGAGTTTCACCTCTATCCCAAGAAATATCTGATAATCCTTTTACTTCAATATCAAGATTAAGTCCTTTAATAATATTTCTAACATCTTCCATCTTTCTTTCATTAGTAGTACCAAAGATAATTATCATATAATCTTCCTCCCTCTTTTAGAAAAATACTACCTATACTCTTCTTTCAGTTAACTACCCGATAGCGGTAATCACTAAAGCATACCTAAGCCTATTGTTAAGAGAAGCAATAAAAGAGTTTCTAAGTAAATTAAACATACCACTACAATAATTATAAAATATTTTATCGCCAATTTCAATATTAATAATGTCACAGGAGGTACCTAAAGTATCATAAAAAAGATAAGAAACATCATTAACAATAATCCCAGGAGTAATATAGCCTTTCTCAAAAGATAAATATGATTCTTCCTCTTCACTATAACTTAATATCTCTTCAAGACTCTTTTCTTTAATTCTAGCAAGAGTCTTATCATATTTCTTTCTTGTCCTCTCATCTACCATATCCCTAATTTCTTCAATTAAAGAATAAAGATTCTCTTCAAGAACATCTCTTTTAAGTACTAAATCATAATATCTACCCTCACTATATATATCATATAAATCAAAGTCAAACTTCTCACAAACAGACCTCATAAGTTCACTAATACTCATTAAAGAATCAATCTTCTCTACCCTTATCTTAGTAGCAATACCAATAGAAATATATCTAGCCATAATAAATCTCCTCCTCATTCGTAGTAACTAGTGCTAGACAAATAGAAGAAGCAAGCACATTATTAATACTATCCGCGATAGCGGTCCTAAAGATATTAAATATTGTCTTATAACCAAGAAAATAAATCTTATCATATTCTTCAATAGATATAAACTCAGAAAAAGATGTAATATTCTTTCTAAGTAAATAAGCAGTATCATTTCTATGAATACCATCCTTATATATCTTAAAGTTAGAAAGGCTCTTCTCTTTACCAAGTTTAATCATTTCAGTATAACTCTTACCTCTAAGAATATTCTGAGTATCAGTATAACCTTCTCTAAGTCTAGGGTCAGATAATTCTTTAATCTCCTCTAGTAAATCTATAATATTATCCTCTAGAATCTTCTTCTTTAAAGATAAAACAAAGTAATTCTCTATCTTATAAATATCATATAAATCAAAATTAAACTCCTTCTCAAAAAGGTCAAATAACTCATAATCCTCTATCGTATCAGCATTAATATAAATAACCTTAGCAATACCTACTGAAATATAATCATTCATATAACTTTCCTCCTATTGAAACTGCACAGATTTTAACCACAATTTCATACTTATAGTTCAATTATAATATACTGATTACTTAGTGTCAACCATCTGGTAATATTATTACCAAAAGAAAAAAGCATAAATAAATGCTCCTTTCTATAACTAACTTTGATACTTAGAAATATCACTAACCTTAATAGCAAGATAAGGTTTATCTCTCTTTTCCTCTTTTAAAAATAAAGTAAAATCATCATTAACATAAAAATATCTAAAGTCTCTATCACCAATACTAGTAGTTTTCATGTCGATAGCGGCCTCACTCTTAACTCTACCACCCTTTTCATCTAAAGAAAATGAAATAGTCTGAAGAGCCATATCAATATCATACTCAGTACCCTCATCAGAGATAAAAGAGACATTATATAACTCATCATATTCCTTCTTAACATTAAAGTCCATAAAAGGAGCCTTAAAGAAGTCATTCTCTCCAAAGTTTCTATTACCCTTATAACTAGCAGTCTTACTATTCAGGTTATCATAAATCTCATTAAAAGTATCACCTATAGCATTCTTATAAAAAATAACTTCGTCTCCATTTTTTGTATGAAGTTTAACAGCAAAGTTATCCCTATCGTCGTAGAATAGTACTTCTATTTGCTCTCTTACTTCACTAGAGGAATCGCTAATTGTACCAAAATACTTAACATCATCATAATTACCAAACTTATCATTATCAAGAATACTAAATCTCTTATTATACTCAAACTCTCTATATAACATTGTATAAAAGAAATATCTCTTATAATTATCACTACTAACATCATCACTACTCCAACTAAAACTATCTAAAATATCACTAGATTGGTTAAGCTTATTCTTAATGTCTTTTTCTATTTTTTTCTTTAATTCTAAAGTTTTAAGACCATATGTTTTGTAATAATACTCATCAGATATCATAGAAGTATCAAAATCCATTTTATTTAAATTAGAAACAAAAGAATTATCAAGATATGTACCATTTGTCTTTAATTTAGCTTCTTTAACCATATCATTCCATACTAACTGAAAAGTACCACACCAAGCACTATCTGAAGTAATCTTATCGTTCATAGTGGGAACAACATTTACACCAGTAGTAATAGTAAGATTTCTCTTATTCTTAAGTACTAAAAAATAAAACAAACAAAATGCTACTACTAAAATAATAACAACAGATAAAGCAATAACTTTCTTTTTCATTTAATTATCTTCTCCTTTACTACCTTAATAATATCATAGAAAATAAATAAAGTAAATATTAACTTTTTATGTTATCACTAGAGGCCTAAGGTCCTCTAGTGGTATTTTAAGCCTCCAAGAAGTAGTCTTAAAATACAAGTTACTGTATAGAAGCAAGTACTATATACCAAAAAAACACCTCCGAAGAGATGTTTTCTTTAAGATATTCTAACAATATTTAAATAGGCATTAGTACCATTAGAAGGAGTAATATTCACAGCCTCTCCTGCCTTAATATCTAAACCAATTTCATCACCAGCACTAAAGGAATTGATAGTGCTACCTGAAAAATCAGTGTTAGTACTAGCATTTATAGTTCTGACAATAGAAGTACTTCCTATAGGATTAGCATTTTGTTTAACCTCTACTGTAATAGTGGTATTAGCACTAGAACTTCCTGAAAATTTATAATCTACAAAGTAAACGCCATTTTCTGCAATCGTAAGAGTATTTTGGGTGGCAGTAGTAATCTTATTACTAGGACCATTATTACCAAGTGGAATATTCTGAGCAATATTAGCTTCTAATGAAATATTATCTGTACTAGTATTATACTTACGACCATAAGTTTCAAATGAAGATGCTCCAGATGGGCCCGCTGGTCCTGCTGGTCCTGCTATCCCTTGTGGTCCTGGTGGACCTTGAATTCCTTGAGGACCTTGTGGGCCTGCATCACCAGTATCGCCCTTTGCACCTTGTGGTCCCGCTGGACCAGTTTGTCCTTGTAATCCTTGTGGTCCTCTCTCACCAGTAGGGCCTTGAATACCAGTTGCTCCTCTTGGAATACTAAAGTTTAAAATAGCATTCTCATTAGTACCAACATTAGTTACACTAGCATTAACATCAGGGTCACTAGTAGTAGTAATACCCACGCTTATAGTAGCGGGTCCAGATGGTCCTGTTGGACCTGTCGGACCTACGATAACAGGAGTACAATTACATCTTTTTCCCTCTTTAAGAATATTCTTTATTTTATCATCAAAACAATTATTATTCATCATAACCTCCTCTCATTTTATTTTATGAAAGGAAGTCAAAATGATATTTACTATAGTCTATCTTTAATAAATACTTCCTACTTTAGATATAGGCCATATTCTATAAATAGCCTTACCAAGAATATTATCTTCATCAATAAGGCCAAGATATCTACTATCTTTAGATATTGGTCTATTATCTCCAAGAACTAAATATTTACCACTAGGAATAACACTACAAGTACATACTTCTTCTAAATTAAAGTCAGTAGTATTTCTAAAATCAAATGTTTCCTTTAAAACTTCACCATTAACATATAATTTATTATTCTTATAACTAATATGTTCTCCAGGTAAACCAATAACTCTCTTAATAATTTCATCTTTACCATCATTAATAATAACAATATCAAATCTTTTAATACTATCAGAATTATATCCAATCTTTTTTTCAAGTAAAACTTCACCATTATGTAAGTTGGGTTTCATTGAATCACCACTTACAATAACAGGAGTAATAATAAAACTTCTAATTAGTATAACTCCTCCTAGTATCAAAACATAAGGATATAACTCCTTAATAAACTTTTTCATCTCTTCACCTCTAAAACAAAAGATAATAGTTAGCCTATTATCTTCTTTCTTTAATATTATACTTACTCTTTCTGTCTCTTAAGAAATATAATTTTGCTCTTCTAACTTTACCAGGCTTAACAATTTTAATATAAGCAACCTTATTAGAGTGTACATGGAATGTTTTTTCAACACCAATACCAGAATATTCTCCTCTAACAGTAAAAGTTTCAGATACTCCTTTACCTTTTCTTGCGATAACAACGCCTTTAAAGTCTTGGACTCTTTCTTTAGATTTTCCACCTTTAGTTTCAGTAATAATACATCCTACTATAACAGAATCTCCTACTCTGAATTCAGGTAAATCTTTCTTCATTTGACTAGCAGTAATCTTGTCAATAATGTCCATCGTATATACACTTCCTTTCTTTTCAGATAATCACTATATCAATAGGCGGATTATCCCATAACGAATATAATTGTACCATATATTATATTAAATTACAACTATTTTTATTCATTTTCTTTATTTTGTACCAAGAAAGTCTGAGTCTTTCTTGGTTATGCCTAGCCTTAGGTCTAGTCATAAACATTCACAAGATATTATATTCAGGGTGTAAACTTCCTAACTTCTACTTTTTTCTATTTAAAAGAAGATACTCATGTATCTCCCTCCAATAATAAATATTTAGTTATCGTATCTTACTTACCCCATCTAGCATTAAACTTATCAATTTGACTCATTTCCATGCTTAAAGTTTTAACTTTAGCAGGAGGTACTACTTCATTTGGCTCTGTACTAGTACCTTTATATCCTCTAAAGTAACAAATATTTTCATTTACTGGAATAAAAGAACTATACATAGGAATTAGTTGCTTTAAAGTTAAACATTCAAAACATCCTTTATCAAAAGATAATTCCATATCAAGTATACTAGGATAACTTACATCTTTTGTAAATATATCACATAAAGGTGGCACTTTTACCCCAATATATCGAGCAGGTGCTAAAAAAGTTTTTATTCCATAAAAATGTGAATGTCCATAAAAAACCACATTTTCTTTGTTATTCAAATAAAGATGATAATCTACATGTGGATGACAAAGAACAATAGATTCATTTTTAATATTAATTTTTCCTTTAAAATAACCTATTGTAACTAAATCATGGCGATAATTATTAAGCATTGTCATAAGATTTTGTCCATAAACTTTAAATAGACTCATATCATGATTTCCTAAAACAACAAAGTTTAGAATACTTTTGTCAAAAGGATAATTATCTAATAAATAACTAACCCTATCCTCTCTATTTACTTTGCTAGGATTATCAATATTATCTATTAAATCACCACAATTAAAAATAATGTGTATTCCTTTAGATAAACAATAATTATAAGTATCTTCAAGTAAATCCAATCGTTCTTTTTCACTACCAATGTGAGTATCAGATATAACCACTGCTCTTAATGTATCATCACCTTGTGACATTAATAAATTCACTTCATTGGAAGATGGTACATTATATCTAACGTCAGGTGAATAAACTATATTACCATTAGAATAATAACTTCTTGTAAAGTCATATCCACTATTTTTTATCATAGTTAAATGATTAAATATTCTTTTATGTGAAATATTTAAAGTCTCACTTATTTCATTTAAAGTTTTACCTTCATTAATTAATTTTAATAATTGAATTGTCAAATCTGACATCAAAATCCCCCCTTAAGTGTCTAATATAATATCACTTTTAAAAGGAAATGTCAACAAAAACTTAATGAGGGAGACAATATCTTGGCTCCCTCATTCTTCTTAAGACAAATACTATTTTGGCTTAAGAAGTAATAAAACTATTTCTTATTATTCTTCTTAAGTAAATCTCTAATTTCTTCTAGTAAAATAACCTCTTCACTTTTCTTAGAAGCCTCTTCCTTCTTCTCCTCTTTTTTCTTATTAATACTAGTTATCTTATTAATAAACTTAACAAGTAAAAATATACAAAAAGAAATAATAAAGAAATTAATAATATTATTAATCAAACTACCATATTTAATTTCAGCACTACCAACCTTAATAGCCAAATTACTAAAATCATGACCCCCTATAATAATACCAATAATAGGCATTAATAAATCATCTACTACTGAAGTAACAATTTTACCAAAAGCAGACCCCATAACAACTCCTACTGCTAAATCAACAACATTACCTCTTTCAACAAAAGTTTTAAATTCACTTATAATTTTTTTCATACTCTACCTCTAACTTTCTATTTTTTGAATAAATTCTTCTTCTTGCCAAATAGGAATACCAAGTTCTATAGCCTTATCATATTTACTACCTGGTGAATCTCCTACTATAACAGCAGAAGTTTTTTTACTAACTGAAGAAGATACTTTTCCTCCTAATGACTCTATAATCTCACTGGCCTTATCTCTTGTAATACTAACTAAAGTTCCTGTAAGTACAAAAGTCTTTCCCATAAATTCATCTTTCTCTTCATAATCAGAATTATTTATATAATTCATATTAATACCAATCTCTTTTAATTTATCAATTAACTTAATATTTTCTTCATTATTAAAATATTCATATACACTCTTAGCAATAATAGGACCAACTTCATTAATATTAGTAAGTTCTTCTATACTAGCAGACATAATATTATCTATATTCTTATAATATCTTGCTAATATCTTAGCAGTTTTAGCTCCAACATTCCTAATACCAAGTCCAAATAATAATCTTTCTAATGAATTACTCTTACTATTAATGGTAGCCTTCTTTAAATTATCAATCTTCTTCTTACCATAACCATTTAAATTAATTAATTCTTCTTCATATTTATCTATATCATAAATATCTGTAATATCAGTAATAAATCCTTCATTGTATAATTCTTCTAGTATTGCTTCTCCCATGCCATCTATATTCATTGCATTCCTACTTGCAAAATGAATAAGATTCTCTATCTTTCTCGCGGGACATTTCATATTAGGACAATAATAATCTGCTTCTTTTTCATTTCTAATAATCTCAGTATCACAAATAGGACACTTATCTAACATCTTAAATGATGGAAGTTCTCCTATTCTTCTCTCTTTTAATACTCTAACTACTTCTGGTATGACATCTCCTGCTTTTCTAATTGATATGATATCTCCTACTCTAATATCTTTACTCTTGCAATAATCTTCATTGTGAAGTGTTGCTCTAGATACTAAAGAGCCCGCTACATGAACTGGTGAAAATATTGCATTAGGAGTAATCTTTCCTGTTCTACCTACTGTGAACTTTATTTCTTTTAAAGTAGTAAGTACTTCTTCAGCAGGAAACTTATAAGCAATACCCCATCTTGGTACTCTTGCTGTATAGCCAAGCTTCTCTTCATCATCAAGACTATTTACTTTTAATACTACTCCATCTATTTCATAAGGAAGACCTTCTCTTTTCTTAGCAAGAACATCTATATCTTTGATTATCTCATTAGCACTTGAAGCCACTGTATTTAGTTTATAGTTAGTAACAAAACCTAGTTCGCGTAAGAACTTTAATGATTCTTCTTGAGTTTTTATATTATAATCTCTAGGATTTGGTATAAAATATGCCATAAAGTCAAGACCTCTTTTAGCAGTAACCCTACTATCTAGTTGTCTAACTGAGCCTGCTGCTGCATTCCTAGGATTTGCAAATAATGCTTCTCCTTTTTCTTCCCTCTCTTTATTTACTTTATTAAAGGAAGATTTACTCATATATATTTCTCCTCTTACTTCTATGTCAATATCTTTATTTAGTTTAAGAGGAATAGATTTAATTGTTTTAGCATTAGTAGTTATATTTTCTCCTACTAATCCATCTCCTCTAGTCGCCGCTCTAACTAGTACTCCTTTTTCATATATCAAAGAACCTGATAAACCATCCATCTTAGGCTCTACTGTATATACTGGATTTGCAATAGTTTTCTTAATTCTCTCATCAAAAGCCATTATCTCTTCTTCATTAAAAATATCATCAAAGGAAAGCATTGGACTTTTATGGGAAACTTTCTCAAACTTATCAAGTACTTTTCCACCTACTCTTGAAGTAGGAGATTCCTCTCTCTTTAAATTAGGATATTCTTCTTCTAATCTAAGTAATTCACTATAATAATCATCATATTCTTGGTCTGTTATACTTGGATTATCATTTACATAATACTCTATACTTGCTTTATTAATTATTTCTATAAGTTCATCCATTCTATTTCTTATTTTATCTTCCATTATATCACCATCTAAAGTATACCATAATTAAAAAAAGAAGGTCAAGTAGTAATCTTAAAAAAGATTTATTTGACCTTCTAATTCTTTTGTCTTTATTTTTTTCTTTGTTTGTGTATTACTACCTGCTAACGAGTTCATTAAATATTCTAAAGCTAACTTTCTCTCTAATTTATCTTCTTCTTTAGATATATTATTTTCTTCTTTAGAAACACTAACATCATAACTATAGATAAACATTGCTAGATCATGAAAAGCTTTATAATTGATTTTGACTTCTCCTGTATTCTTATCTGTCTTAGTTATTTCACTCATATAAAAATCTCTTAGCTTAATTATTATTAACTCTATATTACTAGTAGTAATAGCATCTCTTAATATACACAAGTTTGTATTATTGATATAACTATTACGATAATGTGCTAATAACTTATTTAAGAATCTTATATCTTTTTGTTTACTAAGTAGTATAAATGATAGGCATTGTACATCAAAGTATTTCCTAGCAGTACTATATGCAAGACCATATTCTACTTTCTCTAACTTATCATTTCTTTTACTTCTAATAGATAAGTCTCTAGTAACATCTTCTAATTCGATAATATTATTTTCTACTAAATGCTCTTTAAATTGATATTCATCTCTAAAAAACATTGTACATCTATCAATTTCTTCTAAACTAAAACCTTTTTTATTATTCGATATTCTTTTAAACATTTCTAATGAAGTAATATCAAGTGGTATGTTCTCTTTACCCCTTTTTACTGTTAAATAATATGCCATATTTTCCCCCCTTAACACGTCTATATGATAGCAGATTTCTCCCCATTTGTCAAATTTAAAAAAGAACAGACGATAAATGTCTGTTCTAATTATCTATTTACTTTAGCAAGTTTTTTTCTTGATACTAGTACTGCTCCTACTGAAGCAAGTCCAAGTGTTGCAAGAACAAGTGCTAAGTTCATATCTGAAGTCTTAGGATTCTTTTCTCCTTGAGGTATTGTTTCCTTTACGAAACTCATATAAATAGTAGTGTTTTCATTAAGTTCCTTAGAAAAATCAAACTTATTTTTTAATTCTTTATCAGAATAATATCCTACTAGTTTGTATCCTTCTCCAATATCTCCTAATAATGATGTAAGTTCTTTTTCAGCATCTTCATCAAATACATCACCTTTTTCTACTACTACTGTATACATATTTTCAGTAACAGTTTTTCCATCTTCAGTGATAGATGCTGCAATAGTAACTACTATATTATCTGTTCCAAGATATTCATCATCAACATCATTATTGAATAATCCACCTTCAATACTAATTATATTGTTTGCTTGAGCAGTTTTTAAGGCTTTTGAAATGGCAAGAATTTCTTTACCTTCAGCAGCATTAAATTCACCATATGTTATTTTAAGTCCTTCAACTGCAGAAGTAGTATCGCTACCATATTCTAGGATGACATTTCCATTTTCACTAGTAAATATTCCATCTTCTATATTTAGATTAATATGTCCGTAATATATACTATTTGTTTCTATCTGAATAGCAGAACCTGAAGGGTTTAAACCATCACTATATAATTCTGGATTTCCTACATATTTACCATTAGCAGTAAAATTTCCACCTTTAATATTAATTGTACCCGACTTAATACCAATGGCAGTTGCAGTTCCTGTTACGGTTACACCATCTTCTATATTCCAAACACCAGCACCTGCTGCATAAACACCTATACCTTCTTCTCCTGTAGAAGTTATTTTTGCACCTTTCTTAATGTTTACCACTGGAAAATTTTGAGTTGTTGTATCATCTTTATTAATAATGTTTCCACTTATTGTAATACCATTATCTTTAGTTGACTCTATTGTTCCAGAAAAATTAACAACTGAATTATATCCTTTTTTTATATTTTTTCCAGCATCGTGAAAAACAGCTATTCCTGTAGTTCCAATTAATTTAACATCTTTTTCAACATTTAATACTGAAAAATTAGGAGTTGCTTTATCAGAATCACTCCATACACTTACAGCATTGTGTGTAGGATGCTTAATTGTTCCTTTACCAGTAATAGTTAATTTACCACCATATACGATAAATGATCTGTTTGTAGCTTCACTAGAATCTACAGTAAAATTGTGTCCATTTAGGTCTAAAGTAAGTTCTTTACCATCTTTAACCTTAAGTGAATTTCCATCTCCTTTATGATTTTCAATATCTGCAGTTAACTTAATTGTGTCTCCTGTTGCAGCTTCAGAAAACGCTTTAATAAGTTCTTCATCTGTTGCAACTTCTTTAGTAGCAGCCATTACATTAGGTACAAATAATGCAAAAGCAGCCATTAGAAATAATAATTTCTTTTTCATTTTCTCTTCTTCCTTTCTTTCTTTAGATAGGTTTCCTATCCTTAATATAATTAT
>USIB01000039.1 GCA_900554615.1 uncultured Mycoplasmatota bacterium
TTATAAGTAATTTAATAAATAATAAAGACTATGAAATAACTAGTAGAAATACTAGAGATTTTTCATAGTCTTTTTCTATTGGAGGTAAGAAAGATATGAAAAGATTAATAAAAGAAAATAGTAAGTTTATAATAGTTATGAGTATAGTAATAATACTTGGAATAATAGGAATAACATATGCTCTTAAAGTAGCTGCATTTAATCCAATAGGATTAAATACTACTACGGGAACAATTAATGCTAATATTACTTATGATGGTGATAATACCAGTACTATAACAAATACAAATAAGATGTTACCAATAAGTGATACATTAGTAGATATAAATACTATTGATGAGAGAGTATTAAAGGTAAGTTTTAATATAACTGGAGTAAACACTAATCCTGATAATACTATTTATGATATATCACTACGTGATATAAATATGGATAAAGAATTAAAAAGTTTATATGTAAAATGGAGACTATATAAAAATAATACATTATTATCTGAAGGTAATTTCTCACCATCATTTGATGTTAAAGAAAATAATAGATTAGTTTTAACAGAAATCCAACAAGATTTAACTACAAATACAGATAAATATGTATATCTAATGTGGATAAGTGAAGTATGTACTGGAGATATAACTACTTGTGATAGCGCATTAAATCAAAATAAATATTCTAATAAAACTTTTAATGCTTCAATTAAAATAGAAGCAAGTACTAAAACTAAGAAAGAACTAGTTAGAACTAAAGCAGCGATTGGAGATGTTAACGAAGATGGAATAATTAATTTAGCAGATAAAATGGAAATTGCCAAGCATGTTAAAAATATGATTACACTAACCAATCAGAAATTATTAAATGCTGACATAAATGCAGATGGTAAAGTTGATTATGTTGATGTGCAGTTAATGTCAGAGTTTCTAAGTATAAAGTTTACATATCCTAATACTTTACCTAATGAGCCTATAACAGATTATGCCTTTTATGGTGACATTGATGAAGATGGAACTTTAGATTCAGTAGACATTCAATTATTATATACCCTTATACAGAATGGAAAAACATTTACAAATCAACAATTAAAGAATGCAGATGTAAATGGCGATGGGAAAGTAAATAGAATAGATTACATTTTATTAAATAGTTTTCTTACAGATAAAAGTAAATATCCAGATACATTACCATACTGGTCAATAAAAGATTATATTTTATATGGAGACTTAAATAGTGATGGAGAAATAACCGAAGCAGATTCAACATTATTATATAATTACTTAGATACAGGAATAAGAAAAAGCGACCAAGCATTAAAAAATAGTGATGTAAATGTTGATGGAAAAGTAAACATAGTAGACTTAGGTTTATTGCAGATGTATGTGGAAAGTCGTAATAATTTCCCAGATTTTAAAGAAGAAGGTTACTCTTTACCTAGTAATTCACTAAGTAAAGAATATTATACAATTCAGTATGGAGATGTAAATGGTGATGGAAAGGCTAATATGGCCGATGTAACTAGAATAGACAATTACATAATCAAAGAAACTACACTTACTGGCCAGGAGCTTCTAAATGCTGATGTAAATGGCGATGGAAAAATAGATGATATAGATAGAGAAATATTATATAATTCTATTATGGGAAACAACAATTGTACACTACCAAGTATAGCGCCATGCAAAGGATAAATAAAGAGAGTACTAGTTACTTTCTTTTTATTTGTATATCTCTAAGTTAGAAAGCACTCCACCCGAATATGATACACAAAACAAAAGAATAAACTATCAAATACGACAAAATAACCTTTATTTTTTAATAGTTTTATGCTATCATTATACTAGAGGAGACATAGATATGAATAAACCATTAAAAATAGATAGTTATGAAAAAATAGACTATAAAATAGAAATGTATACAAAACCAGAACTAGTATATATACCACTAGAAAATAAAAATGGAGTAACATATAAACATCTAGTAAAAGAAGGAGACTATGTATATAAAGGAAGTGTAGTAGGGATAAATAAAGAAAATAACTTTCCCATTCATAGTTCTGTATCAGGATATGCAGTATGTGGTACCAATAAAATAATAAGTAGTGGAAAGAAAATAAAATGTATCGTAATCGAAAATGATTTCAAAGAAAAGTACGAGAAAAGCAAACTAAAGACCAAAAAAATATCAGACTATACCAAAGAAACTTTCATAAACGATTTAAGAGAAAACGGAATATCAGGCTTAGGAGGAGCAGACTACCCAACATTCCAAAAATATAGTATTGACAACATAAAATACCTAATAGTAAATGGAGTAGAATGTGAACCCTTCGTATCATGTGATAAAGTAGTAATGGCAAACTATCCCGAACAAATCCTAGAAGCCATCGATAACATACTAGAAATAACCAAAATAAAGAAAGCACTAGTAGCGGTTAAAAATAACGATACCAAATCAATAAAAGCCCTAAATAAATACATAAAAACATATCCTAACATATCTCTAGTCCCAGTAGAAGATGCCTTTCCAAATGGTTGGGAAAGATTAGTAGTAAGAAACACCCTAGGAATAGAATACAATAAATACCCAAGTGAAAAAGGAATAATAGTAAATAATGTATCAACAATATATGCAATATATGAGATGTTAAAATATAATAGACCACTTACCGAAAGAGTAATAACAATAACAGGTCCAGGAGTAAAAAAGAAAAAAAACATCAGAGTAAAAATAGGAGCCCTAGCCAGTGAAATAATAAATAGTGTTGATGAATACAAAAACATAAAGAAACCACTCTTCGTAGTAGGAGGCCCAATGATGGGAAAAAGTATGCCAACAGACGATGTCGTAATAACCAAAGATGTAACCTCACTACTAGTAATTGAAGATAACTTTGAAAAAAACTTACCATGTATCAAATGTGGAAAATGTGCTATGGTATGTCCCGCTAACATAATGCCAGTATTAATAATGGAAAACATAAATAACATAGATAACCTAACCAAACTAAATTGCAATAAATGCATAGGCTGCTCTCTATGTTCCTACATATGCCCATCAAAAATAGAAGTAAGAGAGTTCGTAAACATAGCAAAAGAGAAGGTGAATCAAAGATGAAAGAGTTCAAAACGAGAAGAGGAAACTTTCTAAAAAGTAAAAATACAACGACGAATATGATGTATACAGTACTAATAATACTAGTACCATTTATCATCTTTTCCACATATAAAAATGGAATATATCCAGTAATAAAAGGCTATGGAAATCTATACCTAGTATTTAAACCCCTAATATCCGTAGTCATATCATCAATCTTTTGCCTACTGACAGAATATCTATACTATCAAATAAAAAAAGACAAAAGAAGCCTATATAATTTATTTAGCGAAAGTTATGCCATTCTACCAGGCGTATTTCTATCTCTAATAATACCAATAAATACCCCAATATATCTAACAATAATAGGAAGTATAATAGCAAGTTTATCAAAAGTATTAATGGGAGGACTAGGAAAGAATAAACTAAATCCCGCTTTAGTAGGAGCCTTTCTAATAACAATTGTCTTCTCTTCAAAAGTAGGAGGATATCTAAATCCCTATGAAGTAGATACAATATCAAGTGCAACACCACTTACCAATATGACCGCAAGTAGTTATCTAGTAACCTATGATAACCTAGTAAAACCATATGGAAGCCTTTTAAACTTCTTCTTTGGTAACATACCAGGAGCAGTAGGAGAAACATCAAGTATATTATGTATAGTAGCCTTTATATATCTAGTATGGAAAAAAATAATAAAGTGGAGAATACCAGCAAGTTATGTATCCACAGTAATAGTAATAAGTCTAATAATATGTATAACAAAAAATATAGGACTATGGTTTATACTATTCAATATACTAAGTGGAGGTCTTCTCTTTGGAGCGGTCTTTATGTCAACTGACCCTGTAACTACTCCTATAACAAGAAAAGGCCAAATAATAAGTGGAATCTTATTAGGAGTAATAACTATGGTAATAAGATACTTAACACCATTACCAGAAGGAGTATTAATATCTATATTAATAATAAATATAATAACAATACTAATAAATAAACTAAGTATAACACTATTTAATAAACAAAATATAACAAATATAATCTTAGTAGCCTTAATAATATTAACAATACTATCATCATTCATAATAGAAAAAAATATAATAACAAAACCATTAGATGATACATATGAAATATTATCAAAAGAAAAAGTAGGTAATAAAACAACATACGAAGTAAAAGGAAGAGGTTATGCTGGTAAAGGTAGTATAAAATTACAAATAGTATTTACAGATAATAATATAACTAATATAGAAGTATTAAGTAGTCATGAGACATATACAAATATGATATATGAAAATAATTATTTAAATAAAATAATTAATAATCAAAATAATTTAGATAATTTAGATACTATAAGTGGTTGTACTTATACTAGTAAATATCTAAAAGAAATAGTAGAAAAGACTAAAGAAGACTATAATAAATAGACTTCTTTTATGTTTCCCCTTCATCCCTTAAGGTATTACGGGGTATTCGTAAGCCTACCTAAAGTAGTCTTCCTCATAAACTTTTGGGTATTTTAAATATTGACTATAGAAAGTATTAATAGTATAATAAGTATGAAAAGTATAACTAAATAGAAAGAAGGAATAATAAAATGAAGAAAACAAAATATATGGGAATAAGTAAAGTAGGAGAGAAAGGACAAATAGTAATACCAAAAGAAGTAAGAGATATATTTGATATAAAACCAGGAGATTCATTAATAGTACTAGCAGATTCTAAGAAAGGAATAGCCTTAGTAAAATCAGAAGTAATAGAAGATGTTACTAATAATATATTAGGAGGAAGTAATGATAGAAATAAATAATTTAACTAAAAAATATAAAGAAAAAACAGCAGTTAATGACTTAAGTTTAACAATAAATAAAGGTGAGTTATTTTCTTTACTTGGAACAAATGGAGCAGGTAAGACAACTACTATAAAGATATTATCAACATTAATATTACCTACTAGTGGCAGTATTAAAATAAATAATTTAGATATAATTAAAGATAAAAGAAAAATAAAAGAAATAATAAATATATCACCACAAGAGACCGCTATCGCACCTAATTTAACAGTATTAGAAAATCTATATTTTATCGCAGATATTTATAAGATACCAAATAAAAAAGAAAAGGTAGAAGAACTAATTAAAATATTTAAATTAGAAGAAGTATTAAAGCAAAAGGCTAAAACATTATCTGGAGGATATCAAAGAAAACTATCTATTGCAATATCACTTATAAATAATCCAAAAGTATTATTCTTAGACGAGCCAACTTTAGGATTAGATGTAATTTCTAGAAGAGAATTATGGAAAGTAATAAAATCATTAAAAGGAAATACTACCATAATATTAACAACTCATTATATGGAAGAAGCAGAAGAATTATCAGATAGAATAGGAATAATGAATAAAGGAAAATTAATAAGACTAGGAACATCTAAAGAGTTAATGAGTAGTGTAAAAGCAAAAAGTTTTGAAGATGCATTTATAAAAATAATAGAGGAGGATAAATAATGAGAATACTTACCTTTGCTAAAAGAAACTATAAAGAAATAATTAGAGATCCATTAAGTATAATATTTGCCATTATATTACCATTATTTTTATTATATATATTTCAGCAATTTAAAATACCAAATGAAGTATATAAAATAGAAAACTTTACTCCAGGAATAATAATATTTAGTTTATCTTTTATTACAATGTTTACTTCTAACTTAGTAGCCAAAGATAGAAGCACTTCTTTAACAACTAGATTAGGAGTTAGTCCTATGAAAGAAACAGATTATATATTAGGATATATATTATCAGTAATACCTATAGTATTAATTCAAAATATAATATTTTTTATAACTGCAACTATACTAGGATTAAAATTTAATATAAATATAATATATACAATAATAGTATCCTTAATAGTAGGACTATTATATATATCTTTAGGTATACTAATAGGAACAATTACTACTGAGAAATCTTCCTCTGGAGTATCAAGTATTATAATTCAGTTAGTAGCATTTACTAGTGGTATGTATTTCCCTTCAGATATGGTAGGAGATACCTTTAGTAAGATATGTCATATATTACCTTTTGAAGGTACACTAAATATAGTTAAAGGAGTATTAAATAATAATTATAATAATATATTAACTTCTATAATTATATTTATAATATATGCATTAATAGTAACAGCATTAGCAGTAATATTATTTAAAAAGAAAATGACTAGTGATAACAAGTAACTATCTAACTAAAAATTAGATAGTTTTTACATTCTAAAAAGTGTAAAGCATATTTACAATACTTTTAACTTATGATAAAATTAAGTCATAAGTAATATAAAAATAGGAGGAATATAAAATGCATTTAATGAATAATGAAGAAAATCATTTCTTTGGAGTTTATGATAATGATAAATATTATGTAAATAAAAGAACAAGCAAAAAACCAAATAACAATAATAACAAATCAAAAGGAACATCCAAAAGCACATCGAAACCAAGTGGTGGTGGTTCTAAATCAACAACTAGTTCTTCAAGCGGCAATAAATCATCATCAGGTGCAACACCAACATCAATAAAAAATGCTGATAATAGAAAAACAGGATATAAACCAGCAGATAGTGGATATCAATATTTAAGAACAGCAAAAGCGAAAATACTAAATAAGAAAGGCCATTATACAGATGGAGGTATAGGACATAATTTTAAGAGAAAACTTGCATATGATGAGTTTGATTTATATAATGATATTAATATTAGAGGTAAAAATATAAAAGCAAATGATCTTTATTCTTTTGTAAATTCAATATCAAAGCATACACCAGTATACTATGAAAAAGGGGAAAAACTATATGTTGTCGATAGTAAAACTGCTGGTACTCTTAGTGTAGGACCTGGAATAGTATTAAAATATAATAATGATTATTTCAAAAAATATGGCCTAGATGTAAGTAATTTAAGAGAGGGAGCAACAATACCTGCTAGTATAGTAGATAAGGTAACTAACGATATATTAGCGGATAAAAGAAAATATGTTTTGAATGTATTAGAAACTAATGGTATTAAGGGGTTATCTGATAATCAAATAGATGCTTTAACATCTCGTGCTTATAGTGTAGGTAATATTAGTAACTTTCCTAGCATGTATAAACAATATAGTAATACAGAAGAATTATACAAGAATTATTTGAGTACAGTTAATGGAAAGGATACAATATATGAAAAAGAATTAACAGAAAGAAGAAATGCAGAAATAGAATTATTTAAAAATGGATATAGTAAAAAAGATATTAGTGATAGTTACTATTATGATGATTCAAAACCAGCACAAAAGATAAGAGATCCATTAGCAGACTATTTAGATGATTTAAAATCAAAGGGTGAAGATATATCTATGATAACAGATAGCAGTAAAGATATAGTAAGAGATCCATTAGCAGACTATCTAGATGATTTAAAATCAAAAGGTAAAGATATATCAGATATAACAGATAGTAGTGTAATAAGGGATCCGTTAGCAGACTATTTAGACAATCTAAAAGCCAAAGGCATAGATACCTCTGATATAACAGATAGTAGTAAATCTCCTCAAGAGCGTTCTCATGCGGCACCATCTAGTTATTATAATGATGGTCATTCATTAATTGAATTTAGTGAGGGCCATACTCCATTATCTGCAGATGGAAAGTCTTATATGGTTGATTTAGATCCAGGTTCAGGTCATCCACTTGCTGTTGGTAAAGGAGTACTACTTAAAGCAAACGAGACACTATTTGCTCAAGAAGGAATTGATGTTAATAATTACAAGGCAGGAGATTATTTACCAGTTGATGTAGTAGATAGGGTTGGTATGAGAATAGAAGAAAACAAAAGAAATGAGATATTAAAAATGGCACAAGATAATAATATAGTGCTTACAGATTATCAGGTAGATGCTTTAATATCACGTTCATATCAATTTGGTAATGTTGATGGTTTTCCAGCAGCATATAAAGCCGCTAACGGGGATGTAGATACATTTATTAATAATTATATGTTAAGTGGTGGCGGCGACTCTAATAGAAGACAAAGAGAAGCCGATGTTTTTAAAAACGGTTATGTATAACTAACTTATATATAATAGATATGGTTGATATATTAGTTAAAGACTTATATGTAAGGCTTTAACTAACACAACTAAGACAGAATGGCTTAGTGTGATAAATAAACTTTAGAATTAATTTCTAAGGCTTTTTCTTGATAAAAACAATTAAATCATGATATAATAAAGAGGCAGAGAAGGAAGTAATATTATGAAGAGAAATGAAGTAGATAGAAGTAAATTATCCCCAATGATGAAACATTATGTAGAACTAAAAGATAAATATGAAGATACAATAATATTATATAGATTAGGAGACTTCTACGAAATGTTTTTCGAAGATGCAGAAGTAGTAGCCCATAGTCTAGAACTAACACTTACTGGTAAGAGTGCTGGACTAGAAGAAAAAGTACCAATGTGTGGAATACCTCATCATGCATCAGAAATATATATAGATAAATTAATAAAAAAAGGCTTTAAAGTAGCCATATGTGAACAATTAGAAGACCCTAAAAATACCAAAGGAATAGTAAAAAGAGACATAATAGAAGTAATATCTTCAGGTACTATTATAAATGCCAATTCATTAAATGAAAAAGAAAATAATTATATAGGTAGTTTATATGATTTTAATTATGGTTATGCACTAACATACTCAGATATAACAACAGGAGAAGTATATTCATCACTATATGAATCAAATGCAGATATAATATATAAACTATTATCATTAGAAATAAAAGAACTAGTTGTAGATTCTAATCTAGATAAAGAATTAATATCTAAAATAAAAAGTCAAAAAATACCAGTAACAATAGAAGAAAATCTATTAGTAGATAAATATACAGAAATATATCAAGATATAGAAGATGATAGAATAATAAAATCAATAGAGTTATTATTATATTATTTAAGTGAAGTTCAAAAAAGAAACCTATCTCACTTTCAAAAAGTAATAATAAAGAAAGAAGATTCCTCTCTAATGATGGATATTCATACCAAAAGAAATTTAGAGTTAACAGAATGTTTAAGAACAAAGGAGAGAACATATTCATTATTATGGCTTCTAGATAATACAAAGACTGCTATGGGAAGTAGAAAATTAAAGTATTTTATAGAAAACCCTCTAGTAGATATATCTCGTATAAATGAAAGATATAATATAGTATCTAAGTTACTAGAAGAGTTTATACTAGCAGAAGAACTTCGTAATGATTTATATGAAGTATATGACTTAGAAAGACTATGTGGTAGAATAAGTTTTGGTTCCGCTAACGCAAAAGACTTATTACAATTAAAGAGTTCTTTAAAAGTCCTTCCTAGTATTAAAGAAAAATTAGAGAAAATAAGTTTCTATGATGAAATAGAACCATTAAATGATTTATATGAATTATTAGAAAAATCAATAAATGAAGATGCTCCTGCTGGATTAAAAGATGGTTTTCTAATAAAAGAAGAATATTCAAAAGAACTAGATGAATTAAAAAGTCTAAGTAAAGGTGGTAAAGACTTTATAAGTAATTTTGAAAGAGAAGAGAGAGAAAGAACTGGAATAAAAGGTTTAAAAGTAGGCTTCAATAAAGTATTTGGTTATTATATAGAGGTTAGTAATTCTTATCTTTCTATGGTAACTGATGATATGGATTATACTAGAAAGCAAACACTTGCTAATTGTGAAAGATTTATCAATCCTATCTTAAAAGAAAAAGAAGATATAATTCTATCTTCCGAAGATAAGATTATTAATTTAGAATATAATTTATTCGTAGAAATAAGAGATAAATGTAAAGAATATATTAGTATTCTTCAAAAGAATGCTAAAGCCCTTAGTGAAATTGATGTCTTACAGTCATTTGCTTTAGTTAGTGAAAAATATGGTTATATTAGACCAATATTAAATAGTACTAATGAAATTAAAGTAATATCTTCTAGACATCCAGTTGTAGAAAAAGTACTTAAAGATACTGAGTATGTACCTAATGATATTGTTATGGATAATAATACTGATATCTTACTTATTACTGGTCCTAATATGGCAGGTAAATCTACTTATATGAGACAACTAGGTATTATTGCTATTATGGCTCAAATAGGATGCTTTGTACCTGCTAAAGAGGCTCATCTACCAGTGTTTGATAAGATATTTACAAGAATAGGGGCTAGTGATGACTTAGTAAGTGGAGAATCTACTTTTATGGTAGAAATGATGGAAGCATCTCGTGCTATTAAAAGTGCTACTAAAAATAGTTTAATTCTATTTGATGAACTAGGTAGAGGAACCGCTACTTACGATGGTATGAGCCTAGCTGAGGCTATATTAGAGTATATTGCTAATAACATCAAGTGTAAGACACTATTTTCTACTCATTACCATGAATTAACAGATATGGAGAAAACTCTTCCTAATCTAAAAAATAAACATGTATCAGCAGTAGAAGAAAATGGTAATATTACTTTCTTACATAAAGTAAAAGATGGTTCAGTAGATAAAAGTTATGGTATAAATGTAGCGGTACTAGCAGGTTTACCTAAAGAAGTAATAGATAGAGCAAGTGTAATATTAAAAAACTATGAATCAAAAGAAACTAATAAGAGTACTACTACTCAGATGACATTACCACTTAACTTTGAAGAGAAGAAGAGTGTAGTAGAAGAAGAACTTAAAAAGATTGATATCTTAAATATTACCCCAATAGAGGCTATTAATATATTAAGTAATTTAAAAGAAAAAATAAAATAGAGTTACATAATTTGTAATTCTATTTATTTAATGCCTCAAATAATTCTTCGCGATTAGTAAAACCCTTACTTTTAATTTCTCCATTTTCAATTTTCTTTGCTTCTTTAAGTGCCTTTTTAAGTGCTCTAGTAGGTTTAGGATTTTTTAGTTCAAATGGTATTCCACCTTCATTAATTGATTTTCTTAAAAACAAATTAATCGCAGTACTCATATTTAATCCTAAACTATTAAAAAGTTCAGTAGCTTCTTTTTTAATATTAGAGTCAACATTAATATTAATAGCACTAGTATTATTAGCCATTTATACCATCTCCTCTCGAAATAATTGTAGCATATGATGTAGTAAAAGTCAACATAATATCTACATATCATCTATATTAATATTATATGTAAATGATGGTAAATTATTATAAAAAAATACTAAAAACTATTGCAAGAAAATTAAAAATAAATTATACTTAGATTAGGTGATGAAAGATGAAAATGAAAAAAATAAATAAGAAAGGTTTTACCTTAATTGAATTACTTGTAGTAATCGTTATATTAGTAGTTATTATGGCAGTAGCAATACCAAGTGTAACGTCTTCTATTGAAAGAAGTAAAGATAAACAATTAACTCAAGTAAAAAATCTAGTAACAAGTGCAGCAGAACTATATTATGATAGTAATAAGAATTCTTTAGGAACAAATTTTCCAATCACAGTGAAAATAGAGACTTTAATCAGTAATGGATATCTAACACCTGCTGAAGCAAAAGATCCATTTCATGAAAAGAGAACAGTATGTGGACATGTAGTGATAGAAAATAAAAATTCTTTTAAGTTTATAGATTCTACATGTAATGCAGCTTGTAATTCAGGAGAAGAATGTGTAGCAATAACAAGTTAAGGGTGGTTTAAATGAAAATTATATTAATAAAATATGGAGAATTAACAACAAAAAAAGACAATCGTAAAGTATTTATTAATATTCTTTATAATAATATAAAAAAAGCATTAGTAGATTATAAAGTAAATATAATAAAAACAAGAGATAGAATGTATGTAGAAACAGAAGAAAATATTGATGAAGTAGTAGATATTCTTAAAAATATTTTTGGTATTCATAGTATAGTAGTAGCAACTCGTGTTAATACTAATACTGAGGAAATAGAAGCTAATGTACTTGAAGTAGCTAAAAATATAGAATTTAATACTTTTAAAGTAGAAACAAATAGAAGTGATAAATCATTTCCAATTCCTAGTATGGACTTTTCTAGAAGGATAGGTTCTTTGATATTAAGAAATATTCCAAATAAAAAAGTAGATGTTCATAATCCTGATTATTTACTACATATTGAAATAAGAAAAGATTATACATATATATATCATAAAGAAATAAAAGCATCAGGTGGTTATCCTGTTTCTGTAGCAGGCAAAGGCCTTCTTATGTTATCAGGAGGAATTGATTCCCCAGTAGCAGGCTATCTTGCTATGAAAAGGGGAATCAAACTAGAATGTGTTTATTTTGAGTCTCCTCCACATACCAGTGTAATGGCTAAAAATAAAGTCAAAAAACTAGTGGAAGAACTTACAAAATATGATTCGAGTATAACATTAAATGTGGTGAAGTTTACTGACATTCAAGAGGCGATATATAAGAATATCGACCCTACATATATGATAACCATAATGCGTAGAATGATGTATAGAATAAGTGAGAAAATCAT
>USIB01000040.1 GCA_900554615.1 uncultured Mycoplasmatota bacterium
CTTTAATAGATACACCTAAATTATACATCTGATTACCAGCATCATTAATATAATACTCTCTCGTAACATCATAACCAACAAAAGACATTATCTTAGATAAACAATCACCATATACAGCACCCCTACCATGACCAATATGCAAAGTACCAGTGGGATTAGCGGATACATATTCAATATTAACTTTCTCTAACTTACCAAAATCACTCTTACCATAATTCTTACCCATATCATTAATAACATTAATATTATTAAGTAAATAGTTCTTATTAATATAAAAATTAATAAAACCAGGATTAGCAATTTCTATCCTATCAATCATTTCATCACTAATCTTATATTTAATATCATTAGCAATAGAAATAGGACTACTCTTTAACTCTTTAGCAAGTAAAAAAGCCACATTAGAAGAATAATCACCATTCTTCTTATCTTTAGGAATCTCAATAACAATCTTATTAACATCCATATCTATAGGTAAGCACGCTTTTATAATGTGCTGTAATTTATTTTTTATACTCATAAAACACCTTCCATTTCAATCATCAACTCATATTCACATCCCGTTTGAGCAATAATATACTTAATAAAAATCTTATTATCATCAATAATCAAGACATCAACATTAATATCCATATCTATAGAATAACCATGTTCCTTAAGATAATAATTACTTTTACCACTTTTCTCACTAAAAGAAAAACTATTAATAAAATCATTACCATCTCTAACAAGCATAATATCATTATCATTAATTTTAATAGAATATTTAACATCATCAAATACAAAAGACAATTTATCCTTAGTTCTAATACCTTTTTCCTTAAAAACAGTATTTTCACCATCAGTATTATTCTTCAAATAACCATTAACAGAAACTCTAATAATATCGCCTCCAAACATTTCATTTGAAATCATACCATAACTTTAAAAAAAATACAACATATTTTAAACAATTTTTAACATAATAATAAATGACATACAAAAATAAAAAAAATGAGGGATATAAATGAAGAAAAATAAAAAGAAAATAATACTATTATCACTACTACCACTAATGCTATTTATATCAGTACATATCGTAGTATTTACCTATGCTTATATAACACCAAAACTAGAAATAAACAAATCAAAATCATACTATCTATATGATACCAAAAATGAATTAGTATTTAATAACGACAAAGACTGGGTATCACTACAAGAAATAAGTCCCTATTTAATAGAGGCTACCATTTCTACCGAAGATAAACATTTCTATAAACATATCGGCTTCGATTACCTAAGAATAAGTAAAGCCCTAATAAATAACATCATAAAGGGTGATAAGAGTGAAGGTGCGTCCACAATCTCCCAGCAGTATGCTAGAAATCTCTTTCTAAATTTTGAAAAAACATGGAAAAGAAAAATAGATGAAGCTCTATTAGCAACCGAATTAGAAGTACATTACACTAAAGACGAAATACTAGAAGGATATCTAAATACCATAAATTATGGAGGAGTCTATGGAATAGAAGCCGCCTCCAAATATTATTTTGATAAATCCGCTAAAGACTTAACCCTAGAAGAAGCCTCTATGCTAGCGGGAATACCAAAATCCCCAAATAACTATTCCCCTGTAAAAAACTATAGCAAAGCCAAAGAAAGACAAAAAATAGTATTAAAATTGATGAAAGATAACAAAAAAATAACCGAAGAAGAATATAATACCGCTATAAATAAAAATCTCCAAATAATAGGAAAAAAAGAAAAAAATAACATAACAAGTATCAATTATTTCAGAGATTCAGTATTAGAAGAAATAAAAAAATTAACAAATATCCCCGAAGAAATAACCAAAACAGGAGGATTAAAAATATATACAACCCTTGATATAGAAGCCCAAGAAGATTTAGAAAAAGCCGTATATAGTTATGTAAATGATGAAACAGAAGTTGAAACAGCAGCCATCATGATGAATCCAAATACAGGTGGAGTAATGGCCATGATAGGAGGAAATGCCTATTATAAAAGTGAATATAATAGAGCAACTAAAGCCAAAAGACAAGTAGGCTCTACAATGAAACCACTACTATATTATACAGCCTTAGAAAGTGGTTTTACTGCCTCATCATCATTTACCAGTGAAAAAACAACATTTACCTTTGCTGGGGATAAAACATATAGTCCCAATAACTATAACAATACCTATGCCAATAGTCCGATATCGATGGCAGCGGCTATTTCCTATTCTGATAACATATATGCCGTCAAAACTCATCTCTTTCTAGGAGAAAACATGTTAATAAATACTGCTAAAAGACTTGGAATAACAAGTAATCTAACCGAAATACCATCTCTAGCACTAGGTACCGAAGAAATAAGTTTATTAGAAATGACAACAAGTTATTCAGCATTTGCTAATTTAGGATATAAAGTAGAACCCCATTTCATAAAGAAAATAGTAGACTCCAAAGGAAATGTTCTATATGAAAATAAAGAAGAAAAAGAATTAATATTAAATCAAAGTCTTACTTTTATATTAAATGAAATGTTAACATATACATATAATAAAAACTTTATTGATTATAACTATCCAACACTAATATCACTATTACCAAGTATAACACATAAATATAGTATTAAATCAGGAACAACAGATACAGATTTATTAATAATGGGCTATAACAAAGATGCCGTACTTGGAATATGGAATGGATATGACAATAATAAAAAAATAGAATCAAAAGACTATTCATATCATAAAAATATTTGGATAGATACTATGGAATCATACTTTAAAGATAAGGAAACAACTTGGTATGATATACCATCAAATGTCGTAGGAGTCCTAGTAAACCCTATAACAGGTATAATAGCAAATGATAATGATACAAAAAAAGAAATGTTCTTCTATATAAAAGGAACAGAACCAACATTAAATGAAACTACTAAAGATCTAGATGCTGTCTTCAAAGAAGAAAATAAAGTATTAACAGAATAATACTTCTCCTTTCAGAAAAAGCCAAGGTCTTTTTCTGTCATATATAGCCTATTATCATAGTCTATATATGAACAATTAAAAGATATTATATTCACAGTGTAAACTTTCTAACTAAGATACTTCCAAATACTAATATACATCTTCTTTACTACAATTAACTAGTAAAATACTATTACCATCTAAAATAATATAATCTCTTTTTATATATAATAACTTACAATATTTAAAATAATAAACATTAGTACCAAATAAACTATTAATATAAATCAAATCATCATCATAAGTATAATACCTATTCCTAACCTTAATAAAAACAATATAACCACTATATTTCTCTTTTATAATCCTATACTTATCATAATTACTATTAATACATAAATAATAATACTTATCAAAAAATAAATTAGTATTACATCTAATAAAATAACCCTTATAACTAGATATACTTCTATAATAATAATCAAAATCATTATCATATAAATAATTAATCTTTCTTCTAATCTTCTTAATAGTACTATTATCATACCTAACAAGTAATTTATTACTTGTTAGAGTATAAGTATATCCTAAAAAACTAACCCCATCCTTAAGCCTATATATACCACTCTTATTATTAATATTAAGTTCAATCTTATTTAATTCATCCCTAATTCTATCAAAACAACATTCTAAATAACCCTTATCATCACTAATCAAATACAAGTCATCCATATACCTAATATACCTACTACAATTAAGTTCTTCTTTAATAATATGATCAATATCATTAAGAAAAAAACAAGCTAGTAATTGATTAGTTAAACATCCAATGCTAAGACCATATCCCTTTCTATATAAAGGAATAGACTTAAGTTCATTAATTAATTTAATTTTTTCAATACTGCTTGTTTTTAAATAATTAATTCTATTAATTTCATTATTAATAAGACTATTAATATTATTATTAACATAATCATAATCAGTTAAATCAATAATCTTTTTTAATATATTAATAGCCTTCTTATCCTTTATTCTTTTTTCTAACATAGAAAGAAGAATAACATGACTAATATTATAAAAATACTTCTTAATATCAATTCTAAGAACATATATATTCTTATTAGTACCAATATCATTAACATATTTCTCAAATAACCTATAACCATAACTAGACCCCTTACCACTTCTAGTAGCAATATTCTCCTCTATAAGACACTTAAAAGAAGGAATAAGTATAAAATAACTAATAAGCTGATTAACAATCTTATCAGGAACAGATTCACTCATAATAATCCTATATTTCTTTTCATGAATTAAAAAAATATGATAATTAGAAAAAGAATAAGAATTATTTCTTAATTTTTCTAATATATCATATAAATAACAATTTTTGTATCTCATAAATAACATAATCTTATTCTTATTATGACTTTTATTCTTAATTCTATTAAATACAAATAAAACTTTACTATAACAAATCATCTTATCATATAAATTATTAATTCTTTTCATTCTCTATCCATCCATTAGTCATTTTTCTAATTTCATTTAACATCCTAATAACAACCATAAATCTCTTCTTATTAATAACATTAATATCAAGAAGTAAATCCAAATATAAATCAATCATAGAAATATTTACAAGTACTTCTTTTTGATATTTATTTCTAATATTACCAACATTAATATTAGCCCTAATAATATTACTATTTAAATCAATAACATTATCCTCAAGACCCTTTCTATAACTAGAATGAACTTTAGGAATACCTATCAAAATATAATTAACAATATATTTAAGTAACAACTTACTCTTATTTAACAACTTAAAATCATCCATAAAACTCCTTAATATATAGCCCCTGAAATATCAGCCCTTTCGGAAAACCCTACTAACACCGATATTCGGAAACTATATAAGTATTTAGACTATAAGTCAAGGAATATACTTGTTTCCTCTATATGTATTACTAAGCCAAACACCTAATAGCAAATATTACTTTGTTATGAGTTTAACCGATTGTTGCACCATGAGGAAATTACCGGACGGGCGCCATTAGTATTATTAACATTATCATTATCAAGGTTACCATCATTATTCACATTATCTACATTAGCATTACCACCCGCGGCGGCCCACACAAAAGAGAGCCTAATTAAAATAGCATATCCCTATATATATATATATATTAAATATATATACCATTATTTAATAACCAAAACCCTACACCGACTCCATATCAGTTCTTCATCCTCTACCGAACATATCTTGCCTGTCCAGTGAAAAGGGTTTCACTGGACTTATTCAGATTCAAGATACAAGTCTTCTTTTCTATCCAACAATCCATGGATCATTCATCGTTCCCTTTCCCCCAGATATAGCATCAGATGAGAGAGAAACTACCGGACGGGCGCCACCAGGATTACTAACATCATCATCACCAAGGCGACCATCACTACACACAATATCTACACCAGCAAAACCACCCGCGGCGGCAAAAGGGGTCATCGTCCAATACCAATCACCATTATATAAATAAAAGTCAGTATTTTTTATATAAAAATTATTTATAGGATCAATCGAAAAAGCTCCACCCATAATTACTTCATCTGAAGTAATTAATGCAATAGGATTAGTTAGTTTTGCATTACCTATACTATTATTAACTGTAAATCTATCATTCTTATTTGCACATTTTAATGAAGGTGTATGATCTATATAATTTCTTTTTAAATTAGAATATGCAGTATTTTCTATTCCTTTTCCAGTACCTGTTAAAGTTATACCCATTAAACTATCTACTGGAGTTATACTCCTATCATTACAATATATTGTATCTTCAAGAGCATAAGCATAATCCTTTAAATTAGCATTATACCAGTTATCAATATAAGTTTTAATATTACTATCATTAATATTTGCATGTGCTTCTTCATAAGAAGTAGATCCACCAGTACAAGTAGTAATACCAGTACTATTATCAGTATTACAATTAGTTGGAGTTGTAAAATTACCATACATATATCCTACATATCCATTATCTTGATAATTATCATTATAAGTTGAATCACCTATACTAGAATCTTGATTAGTATCTCCATTAGCATGGGCACTAGTACCTGCATATATCATTCTAATAGAGCCATCACCATTTATTCTAATTATTCTCCAATAAAAGTTAGCAAACTTAACATAGTTATTATCTACCGCTCCTCTAAAGTAATAACTAGTACCTAAATCATCTTGAGTAGCATATATACCTTTAGTTCCATCACCTAGTCCAGTAGCTAGTTGATTTCCATTATTAAGATTTTCTTTAACCCCGTTATTACCACTTACTGTAGTAAAGTCTGGTGTTCCACTTGCAAGTGTTATTGTACTATTTAAACTATTTAAATAATTTAAA
The DNA here is from genome assembly GCA_900554615.1 of uncultured Mycoplasmatota bacterium. Taxonomy (GTDB): domain Bacteria; phylum Bacillota_I; class Bacilli_A; order RF39; family UBA660; genus CAG-302. The sequence goes on from USIB01000040.1 coordinate 6,367, forward strand.
GTAATATCAGCATTTATTCTACCTTGAGTTGCATCTGCACTTATATTACCCTGGAATGTTGCTGAAGTAACATCATTACCTGCTAGATTATTATCTACATATATTACTATTATATATTTATATAGTTCTGTATTAGATAATTGTTTTGTAAGTAATTTTAATGTACCACTAGTATCTATACTACCTTTCTTTTCTATATCAAATGATTGATTAAGCAAAGATGTAGTACTAATACTAGAAGGTGTTGTTATAGTACTAGTATTTTTTAGTACTGCATACTTAAGAGCTCCTTTACTACTTCCAGTAGTAAAAGCATTAGATATATTTGTTATATTTAGAAGGATATTACCATATCCTTCTATACTACAATTACTATTTATACCTATATTTACTCCAGATACTCCTACTCCTTCTTTAATAGTAAACTTACCATTACTAATTAAATCTTCTTCATTTATTAATTTTAAACTTCCTGATATATTATTACCTTTAGCATAGTTAATAGTAAAACAATTAGTATTTATACCTAACTTAATCATAGTACTATTCCAAGTTAATATAGCAAATGTTAATCCAGATGCTATCAGTAATAATATTATTACTCCTAGTATTATTAACTTATTTTTCTTTTCCATAATTTTATATCTCCCTTCTTAAAATAATAAAAGACTATAAAACACTAGTATTACTACTAGTTATTTTATAGTCTTAATTTAATCTTATAAGTCTTTTACTTACAAGGTTTAAGAATCCCCCCCCCCTAGGACATATTTCCGTTTGGGACATAGAAATCAAAAAATAATTATTACTTTTACCTACAATTTGTGAATTATTTAGTACTTTATAGTTGTGAATTATTTTAGACTTCATAATAGGACCTCCTTCATACTTTATAAATAAATAATAACACAATTTTAAAGTAATTGCAATATTATTTATCAATATTACTAATAAATATAAATCTATCTCTACCACTATAATCTTTTTCTAAAGATATATTAACATTATCAAAATATTTATTAATAATATTAAGAATATCATTTCCTTGTTTATAACCTATTTCAAAGGCTATAAGAAACCTATCATTCAAGTACTTTCTACATTCTCTAAGTATTTTATTATAAAAATATAAACCATTATCATCAGCATATAATGCCATATGTGGTTCATTATTATAAACAACATCCATAATATCTTCATCATAACTAATATATGGTGGATTACTAATAATAACATCATACTTATCATTAATATTAGAAAAAACATCACTCTCTATAAAATTAACATCAGTATTATTAATTTTATTATTTTCTCTAGCAACATCAAGAGCATCTTTAGATATATCAACAGCAGTTACCATACTATTATCTAATAATTTATTTAAAGTAATAGCAATACACCCACTACCAGTACCAATATCAAGTATTTTAATTTCATTATTAAAATACTTATTTATATATTTAATAGTTTTTTCTACTAATAATTCAGTCTCAAATCTAGGAATTAAAGTATCCTTAGTAACTTTAAAAATATTACCATAAAAATCAACATTACCAACAATATATTGTACTGGTATACCACTTTCTAACTCCCAAATAGCAGTCTCTATATCTTTATCTTTTAAATATTTTTTTAAATATTCTATTTCTTTACTCATAAAATACCTTAAATAGTTCCCTCTAATTTCTTCTTCTGGTCCTCATTAATTAAAGCCTCAATTAAATCTTCCATATCTCCATCCATAACTCTATCTAAATTCATTGAAGTATATCCAATTCTATGGTCTGTAATTCTATTCTGAGGATAATTATAAGTTCTTATCTTTTCACTTCTATCTCCAGTACCAATTTTAACTTTTCTCTCTGCTGCCTCTTTTTCCTCTTGTTCTCTAAGTTTCATATCATAAAGTCTAGTTTTAAGTATCTTAAAAGCAAGTTCTTTATTCTTAATCTGACTTCTTTCAGTTTGTGAATAAACAATAATACCTGTAGGAATATGTGTAAGTCTAACAGCACTATCCGTAGTATTAACACCCTGTCCCCCACAGCCACTACTTCTTGTTATATCAATTCTAACTTCTGATTCATCAAGTTCAAAATCAAAATCCTCTGCTTCAGGCATAACAAGAACAGTAGCAGTACTAGTATGTACTCTACCCTGACTCTCAGTAGCAGGTACTCTTTGTACTCTATGAGCACCACTCTCATATTTTAATTTAGAATAAACTCCTTCACCCTTAACCATAAACTCAATTTGTGAATACCCACCAGCAGTACCTTCTACTGCATTAAGTATTTCTATTTTCCATCCTTCATTAGAAGCATACTTACTATACATATCAAATAGGTCACCAGCAAAAATATTAGCCTCATCTCCACCAGCAGCACCCCTAATTTCCACAATAACATTTTTTTCATTATTAGGATCATGTGGTATAAGAAGTATCTCAAGTTCACCTTCTAATTTACTTTTCTTATCCTCAGCATTAGCAAGCTCCTCTTTAGCAAAACTAGCCATTTCCTTATCATCAAGCATTAACTTTGCTTCTTCGATATCAGACAATACTATTTTGTATTCTTTATATACTTCTACTATCTTTTCCAAACTAGTTCTCTCTTTAGAAAGAACTGTCATTTTTTTAATATCAGATATAATATCAGGACTAGATAGTTCCTCTCCTATCTCATTATATCTCTTTAATGTAGCCTCTAGTCTATCTATCATAGATTATCCCTCATTTCCTTAAATATTATATAATAAAAAAAAGAAAAAGTAAATTAATAATACTAAATTAACTTACTTTTAACTTTAGATTTTGATAAATGCATCTCTTCTAATTTCAAAACATAATCAAAATCCCTTTCTACACTAGTTCTAACATAATCAATATTAGTAACATTATCAGAAAGATTTTTCTCCAATAATAAATTATTACTAATCATTCTATAATTTATTGCTTCTTCTAAAGAAGTAAAAACTATATCAACATAATTAGAATCTGAAGCAGTATCCCTATTAAACTGAGGAATAATATCTTCTCTGCCATATTCATTCCAAGAATGAACAACCTCATATATTTTCCTAAAAGTTCCATCGCTATTATATCTTTTAATCTCTGAAATTAAATAAGAATTAACAACAGCATAACCTAAAGTCTTACCATAATTTCTCCATTCTGAAGACAAAATAGGTTTAATCGCATAAACCATTGGATAATCAACTTTTATCATATACATACCTCCCATACAAAGAATTATACAAAAATATTCATAATAAATCAATTACTTTTAGAAAATATTCATAATAAATTATATGTTTATTTCTCCAAAAATATTGCCATATAAATAGAAATATTAATAATTTTATCAGAAGTAATACCAATATTTTTAAATAAAAATTTACCTCTCTTTTACATTTTCAAAGGAATATCGACTTCTTGATGACATTTTTTCAAAGGAATATTAACTGTTAAAGGATATTTTTTCAAAGGAATAATATTTTTACATACCACTAAACACTAACTCTAAAGTAAAAAGAATTAGTCATAATAAATTAATCCTTCTCATTTATATTAATCGACTCATTTATTTGCTCCATACCAACTTTTGATGTTTCTTTAATCTCCACTATAGTAGAATATTCAAAAGGGATACATCAGGAAACCTTCTTCCATTTTCCCAATGAGAAATTGCTCTATCAGTAACATTTAGTTTATCCGCTAATTCCAGTTGTGTCATATTTTTTTCTTTACGAAGTTTTAATATAAATTTACCAATCTTTTCTTGATTCACACTTCATTTCCTACTTCCATTATAATTATAATATAATTTTATTCAGTTGTATCCACACAAATAGTAGAATCATAAAATAATGTAATAAAAAGCAAAATATATAGAAATAACTTATATATAAAAAGTATGGTTGATACATTAGTTTAAGACTAAAAATTAGGCTTAAACTAACACTCTAAGACTTAAGTTTACTTAAGGCTTAAAGTGAAAAAAACAATTTTTAAAACTTTTTTCAATTTTATTATTGACATTAATACCAAAATGTAATACAATTTAGACATATTTATTAAACAACGACAAATACTAAGTAGTTATTTCAAATAGTATTAAATAGAGAGTTAATGTTAGGTGGAAATTAACAATACAGAAATAACGAATTACAATATTAAGAGTTTAATCGGTAAAAACCGTTATCATAATAAGACAATATTATTAATAAATATATAAAATATTGTAAATAAAGGTGGTACCACGAGTAATTTCGTCCTTTTGGTATCATCTTTTTTTATATAAAAAAGGAGAGGATAAAAATGAAATTATATGACGATTTAGTATGGAGAGGATTAATAAAAGACTTTTCAAGTCCAGATTTGATAGATAAGTTAAACAATGAAAAATTAACATTCTATATAGGAACAGACCCTACTGCTGATTCATTACATCTAGGACATTTATCAAGTTTTTTAATCAGTAAGAGATTAAAAGATTACGGTCATAATCCAATCCTATTAGTAGGAGGAGGAACAGGTTTAATCGGAGACCCAAGACCAACAGCAGAAAGAGATACAATAGTAAAAGAAGAGTTATTTAAAAATACAGAATGCTTAAAAAATCAAGTACAAAGACTATTTGGTTTCAAAGTAGTAAATAACTACGATTGGATAAAAGATATTTCCGCTATCGACTTCTTAAGAGACTATGGAAAACACTTCAATGTAAATTACATGATTAATAAAGATATAGTAAGAAGAAGATTAGAAAGTGGTATCACTTACTGTGAAATGTCTTACATGATATTACAAAGTTTAGACTTCTTACATCTAAATAAAGAATATGGTTGCACACTTCAAGTTGCAGGCTCAGACCAATGGGGAAACATAACTGCTGGTATTGACCTAATAAGAAAGAAAACAGGACAAGAAGCATATGGTTTCACAATGCCATTAATACTAGATAAGTTTGGAAATAAGTTTGGAAAAAGTGAAGGAAATGCACTATGGATAGACAAAAATAAAACTTCACCTTATGAAATATACCAATACCTAGTAAACACAGATGACTCAAAAGTAGTAGAATACCTAAAAGTATTTACCTTCTTATCCCATGAAGAAATTGATAGATTAGAAGAAATGACAAAAACACAGCCAGAAAAAAGAGAAGCCCAAAAAGCACTTGCTAACGAAGTAGTAAGATTCTTACATGGTGAAGAAGAACTACAAGAAGCAATCAAACTAACAGAATGCCTATTTACTGGTAATGTAAAAGATTTAACTGATGAAGAAATAGAAACAGTATTTAAAGGAATGCCAACATTTACTTCTTCAAAAGACACAATAATAAATATAATGATAAATAGTGGTATTGCGTCTTCAAAAAGAGAAGCAAGAGAATTCCTATCAAATAATGCAATCACTCTAGATGGAGAAGTAATAAATGATGAAAATCATCTAGTAGACAATACAAGAAAAAATCATATCATCAGAAGAGGAAAGAAAAAATACTACTTAATTAAAATAAACTAAAGTTCATTATAAAATGAACCCTTTGTCAAGGACTAAATAAAAAAAGTCTAATTAAGTAATGGA
>USIB01000041.1 GCA_900554615.1 uncultured Mycoplasmatota bacterium
ACCTCTAGACTACAGGCTAGAGGTAATATGAAAAGACTAAAATAGGCTTTTCATACTTAAAACTATAACATACAAAATTGTTAGTTTTTAATGAAAAAACATTGAATAAATATAAAAAATATGATAGAATATCTTATATAAAAAGGAGAGATTATGGAAGAAATAATTTTAAATACAGAAGAGAAAATGATGTTAACAATAGAATCATTAGAAACAAAGTTTACAAATGTAAGAGCAGGTAGAGCAAATCCTAATATGTTAGATAAGATAACAGTAGAGTATTATGGAGTGGCTACACCTCTTAAGAGTTTAGCAAATATATCAGTTCCAGAGGCTAGACAATTATCAGTAAAACCATTTGATAAGTCAACACTAGGAGCAATAGAAAAGGCAATCTTCGAGGCAAATTTAGGAGTAACACCAAATAATAATGGTGAGGTAGTATTTATAGTTATACCACCACTTACTGAAGATAGAAGACGTGAATTAGTAAAACAAGTAAAACAGTTAGCGGAAGAAGCAAAGATAGCCTTAAGAAATATAAGACAGGATGCTAATAAAGCATTAGAAGCTTTAAAATTACCAGAAGATGAAGAAAAAAGAGGTAATGAAAAAGTTCAAGAATTAATAAATGAATATAATAAAATAGTTGAAGAAAAACTAAAAGAGAAAGAAAAAGATTTAATGACTATATAGATAGTTAGGGGGATAATGGTTATGAAAGAAGTATTTATGCCATCAATGGATGACTTATATAAAATGCAAGATATGGGAGCTAATATAAAATTATATCTATATGCTAAAGCAATTGAAGCCTTATGTATAGAATATAATAATTACTATAATAAAGATAGTATATTAAAGCATGAGTTTAAATATATCCAAGAAGATGAAATAATAGCACATGGAGTATGCTTTATGTATCCTAATGAGATAGTACATTCTAAAGTAGTAGAATATGATGCTTCACTACTAGAGGCTTTGCTTACAAGAGAAGCAAGTAATGATATATATAGATTAGATAATTTATGTAGATTTACAAATTGTGCTGCTGGTGCATTAATTCTTGAGGTAATAAATATATTATCTAGTGAATTAGAGACTAATCCAAAGTATCGCTTTGAATATCCTAAAGTTTCTATGAACACAGTACTAGAAGATATCTTTATGGGAAGAATTGATGCTAAAGAAGTATATCCTTATGCAAGTATTTTATCTAGAGAAGAGGGTGTTCGCAAACTTGCTAAAATAGAGCCATTTTATGCTATGCAGAGTACTGATGATAGTAAGAGAGCTTATTATTTAAAATATGCTATAATTGAATATATAAATAGATATGGTTTTAATTATAGTCTTCCTAGTGTCAGCAGGGGACACTATGATGAAGAAAAACAAGATATTCTAACTAATCAAAGTACAGAAGTAAAAAGATTATTTAGATGTATAAATAGAAAATAAGACAATGACAAGGAAGTAGTAATATTAGAGAAGTTTAATAGAGAGTTAGGGATGGTGGAAGCCTAATAAAATATCTAATATGAATTCACCCTTTAGTCTTAGCCGTTAATCTGGTTAAAGATTATAGAGAGTATAACAATAGTTATAAAGAAAGGTGGTACCGCGATAATTTCGTCCTTTTAGGTATCATCTTTTTTATATTAAAAGAAGGTGGATAGATGAATTATAAGATAGACTATTTACTTAGATATATTTCAAATGACACATATAAGAAGATATTAAAAAATAAAAATAGTTATATACTAAAATTAGTCGAAGATAATTATATAGATACAGACTTAAATATAAAATATTTAATAAAGTATGGAGTAAAAGATATAGATAAAGTAGTATATGATTCACTAGAAGAATTAACATTAAGTCATAATGAATATCTAAAGAAAATAAAAGAGTATGAAAGAAAATTAACTAAAGAAGAAGTAATAATGCTTCTAGAGAGTGTATAAGGAGGAAATTATGTTAGAAAGATTAGAAGAAATAAAAAAAGAAGGATTAGAAAAAATAAAAAGTACAAATAGTACTAAAGATTTAGAAGAAATAAGAAGAGAATTACTTGGAAAGAAAAGTGGATTAACTGAAGTATTAAAAAATCTTAGCACTTTAGACATAGAAATGAAAAAACAAGTTGGAATGATGGCAAATGAGATTAAGATATTCTTTGATGAAGAAGTAAGGAAGAGAGAGGAAGAAATAATAAATAATACTAGTGTAACTGAAGAAGTAATAGATGTAACACTACCAGGAATGAAATTACCAAGTACAGGTGCACTACATCCAATAACCCAAATGTGTTATGACTTAAATGATGCTTTTCTATCACTAGGATTTGAAGTATATAGTGAAAATGATATAAGTAGTGAAAAGTTTGCTTTTGATAATCTAAATTTTCCAAAAGACCATCCTGCTAGACAATCAATGGATACTTATTGGATAGAAGGAACAGAAAATAATGAAGCCGAAGAAAGATTATGTCTTCGTCCTCATTTAACAGGAGGCTCTGTCCGCTACTTAATGAAACATGGGGCTCCTGCTAGATTCGTATATCCAGGAAGAGTATATAGAAATGAAACAACAGATGCCCGTCATGAAAGAGCCTTTTTCCAATATGAAGCATTAATAGTAGATAAAGATTTATCATTTGCTTCAGGAAAAGTAATGATAGAGACAATATTAGAGAAAGTATTTGGAAGAAAAGTAAATGTTCGTATGAGAGAAGGATTCTTTCCATTTACAGAGCCAGGATATGAAATAGATATGGAATGCTTAGTATGTGGAGGAGTAGGATGTAAAGTATGTAACCATAATGGTTGGATAGAAGTAATGCCAGGAGGAGTAATTCATCCAAATGTCTTAAAGAGTGCTGGATTAGACCCAGAAGAATGGACTGGCTTCTATATAAATATAGGACTAGATAGATTAGTAATGATGAGATATGCAGTAGATGATGTAAGATTATTCCATAGTGGGGATTTAAGATTCCTAAGAGAGTTTAAATAAGGAGGATTAATATGAGAGTATCATTAAATTGGGTAAAAAAATATGTAGATTTACCAGATAAAATAACAAATAAAGAATTATCATATGATTTAACAATGAGAACAGTAGAAGTAGAAGATACTATAGATACTTCTCTTAAGTTTCATGATATAGTAGTAGGAGAAATATTAGAAGTAAAAAAACATCCAAATGCTGATACATTAAAAGTATGTATAGTAAATATAGGAGAAGAGTCTCCTGTCCAAATAGTATGTGGTGGCTCTAATCTTTATGTAGGAGAAAAAGTAGTAATATCTAAACCAGGCTCAGAAGTATATTGGCATGGTGAAGGAGAATTAGTAAAAATAAAAGAAACAAAGATGAGAGGAGAAGTATCATACGGAATGATATGTGGTGCTACTGAAGTATATCTAGATAGTTATTTTCCACCAAAAGATGAATCAGAAATAGTAGATTTAAAAGATATACCATGTGAGGTAGGCCAAAATATTGCTGATGTAATAGGAGCAAATGATACAGTATTAGAAATAGATAATAAGTCTCTTACTAATAGACCAGATTTATGGGGACACTATGGAATAGCAAGAGAACTATCCGCTATCTACAGGGTACCTTTAAAAGAAATAGAAAAAGTAGAGATAGATAAGAATATAAAGAAATACGATATAGAGATAAAGGAAGAAGAGAAATGTCCTAGATATGCAGCAGTAGCAATATCTGGAGTATATGTAAAACCTTCTCCAATATGGATGCAGACAGCCTTAATAAATGGGGGAATGAGACCAATAAATGCTATTGTAGATATAACAAACTATGTAATGATGGCTGTTGGACAACCTACTCATGCTTTTGATAGAAGTCATGTAGAAGGAGATAAAATAATAGTAAGAAATGCAAAAAAAGATGAAGAACTATTATTACTAGATGGAAATAGTATAAAATTAACAGAAGAAGACTTAGTAATATGTGATACTAAAGAGCCAATGGCACTAGCGGGTATTAGAGGGGGAAGAAAAGATTCAATACTTCCAGATACTAAAGAGATAGTATTAGAGGTTGCTAACTTTACTGCTAAAACAATTAGAAATACAGGAAAAAGATTTGATGAAAAGACTGATGCTTCTATTAGATATGAGAAGAACTTAGATACACAGAGGGTAGATGAAGGTTTAGCATTAGCCTTAAAACTATTTAAAGAAATATATCCAGAAAGTAAGATAGAAGCCTATGGAGATAATTATCTTAGACCTACTGCTAACGAGGTAGTAGAGGTATCAAAAGATTTCTTAGATACTAGATTAGGAAAAGTACTTAGTGTAGAAGAAATTATAGATACTTTAACGAGACTAGGATATAAAGTAGAATATAATAATAATGTATTTAAAACTATAGTACCTACTTTTAGAAGTACAGGAGATGTATCATTAAAAGATGATGTAATGGGAGATATTGCTAGATTAATTGGATATGAATACTTTGAAGCAAAACCTTTACCAGTAAATTATACTCATTGTGTAAATCAACCTAAAGTATCTTTAGAGAGAAGATTAAGAGAATACTTAGCATATAGATGTGGTTTTAATGAAATATTTACATATCCTTGGATAGATGAAAAATATATAAAAGCAGCTGGTATTGATATAGAAAAATGTGTAAAATTAGCAACTCCACCATCACCAGAATTAAGTATTTTAAGAAGTTCTTTAGTTCCAGGATTACTTGAGACAACTGCAAAGAATCTTAGATATTTAAGTGAGTTTAAGATATTTGAAATGACAGAAGTATATGAAAAGGGAGAGTATCATGAGTCTACTATGGAAGAGACTTTACCTATTCATAAGAAGATGTTGTCAGGGGCTATAGTAGGAAAGAATCCTAAAGAGATATTCTTTGAATTAAAGGGAGTACTTGAAAATATAGCAAGTTATAATCATATGGAAGGGATAACCTTTAAGAAAGATAATAAGCCTTCTTGGGCAGATAAAGATGTATATTTGAATATATATATAAATGAAGAAGAAGTAGGTTCACTTTCTCTAGTTAGTGTTAAAACTATGAATGAGTCTGGTATTAAGAGAACTAATATAGCAGTATTTGAGATTGATTTTGATAAATTGGTACCATTTAAGTCAAGAGATAATGAATATAAGAGATTACCTTTATTCCCTCTTGTAGAGAAAGATTTATCTTTATTAGTAGATAATAATATTACTTGGGAGGAGATTGAAAGTGTTGTTAAGCCAATGGTAAAAGAGATTATCTTTATTGAAGAGTATAGAGGAGATAAGATACCTGAAGATAAGAGGTCTATTACTATAAGAGTAAAGATTGGTAATAATGATAGTACTATGACTACAGAACAGATTACTAGTAAAGTAGGAGGTATTCTAAAAGTACTAGGTAAGAAGTTAAATATTGTATTAAGAGAAGAGTAATATCTTCTTTTTCTTTGGCCTATGAAGCCTTAAATATTTTAAGTCTTCATTAGGAATTATGAAGCCTATAGTCTTCATAATTAAATATTTTGATAATAAAAAAGAGAACTAATTAATTCTCTTTGTCATTAATAATTAACTTACTACCATCATAATCAATATAGATAGTACTATTATATTTTATTCTATCATTGATAATGGCTTCGGCGATTAAGGTTTCTACATTCTTTTGAACGAATCTCTTAATAGGTCTAGCACCATATTTTTCATCATAAGAAGAAGAAACTATATAATCTTTGGCTTTATCAGTAATAGATAAATGAAGATTTTTATCTCTTAGACGATATTCAGTATCACTAATAATTTTGTCAAGAATAGAGTAAATAGTATCTTTACTTAATGATTTAAAGATAACTATTTCATCAATACGATTAATGAACTCTGGTTTAAAAGTATTTCTAAGTTCTTTCATAACCATATCATTAGCATCAGGATTACCTTCAAGAATATATTCACTACCAAGATTAGATGTCATGATAATAATAGTATTTTTAAAGTCAACAGTTCTACCTTGACCATCAGTAATTCTACCATCATCTAGTATTTGAAGTAAAACATTAAAGATATCTTTATGGGCTTTTTCTATTTCATCAAATAAGATAATAGAGTAAGGATTTCTTCTGACAGCCTCAGTTAATTGTCCACCTTCATCGTAACCAACATATCCTGGAGGAGCACCAATTAATCTTGCAACAGAATGACTTTCCATATATTCAGACATATCAATTCTAATCATATGTCTTTCATCATCAAAAAGTTCATAGGCAAGAGTTCTAGCAACTTCAGTTTTACCAGTACCAGTAGGTCCTAAGAAGATAAATGAACCAATAGGTCTATTTGGGTCTTTAATACCTGCTCGTGAACGAATAATAGCATCACTAACAAGTTTGATAGCCTCATCTTGTCCTTTAACTCTTTTCTTCATATTATCTTCTAGATGTAAGATTTTTTCTCTATCTCCTTCGGCAAGTTTAGATACTGGGATATTTGTCCATTTAGATATAATGGCTGCGACTGATTCTTCATCAACAGTATCAGATAATATTTCTGACTTATTAATCTTTTCTAATTCAGATAGTTCTTTCTCTAATCTAGGTATAGTACCATGTCTAAGTTTAGCAGCAGTCTCTAAATCGTAATTATTCTCAGCCTTTTCTAAAGCAAAGTTAGCATTATCAATTTCTTCTTTCTTTCTACTAATCTTAGTATTAACAGTCTTTTCTTCTTCCCATCTACTTCTTAGAGATTTTTCTTTTTCTTTAAGATTAAATAGTTCTTCATCAATACTATTAATTCTATTTTTAGAAATATCATCTTTTTCTTTCTTTAAGGCCTCTTTTTCTATTTCAAGTCTCATAATATTTCTTTCTAAATTATCAAGTTCTGTAGGAACAGATTCCATTTGAACTTTGATAGTGGCAGCAGCCTCATCAATTAAATCAATTGCTTTATCTGGTAAGAATCTATCAGTAATATATCTATCAGATAGGGTGGCTGCTGCTACTAGGGCTTTATCTTTGATGTTAACCCCATGGAATACTTCAAACTTAGGCTTTAATCCTCTTAGGATAGTAATTGTATCGATAACAGTAGGCTCTTTTACAAGTACTTTTTGAAATCTTCTCTCTAAAGCAGCATCTTTTTCAATATACTTTCTATACTCATTTAGAGTAGTGGCACCAATACAATGTATTTCACCACGAGCAAGCATAGGTTTAAGCATATTACCAGCATCCATAGCACCTTCTAGAGCACCTGCTCCTACTATCATATGTATTTCATCAATAAACATAATGATATTACCTTCAGAGTCTTTTACTTCTTTTAGTACGGCTTTAAGTCTTTCTTCAAACTCACCACGATATTTTGCTCCTGCTACTAGTGAACCCATATCTAGTTCCCATATTGTTTTATCTTTAAGACTATTTGGAACATCTCCTTTAATAATTCTTGTTGCAAGTCCTTCTACAATAGCGGTCTTACCAACACCTGGCTCTCCGATTAATACAGGATTATTTTTAGTTTTTCTAGATAATATTCTAGTAATACTTCTTATTTCATCATCTCTACCAATAACAGGGTCAATTTTTCCATCTTTGGCAGCATCAGTAATATTTCTACCATATTTTTCTAATGGTTTTTGTAAGTTTTCTTCATATGGATTATTCATATTCATATATATCATCCTCCTTTTTATACATCTATATTATAGCACTATTTTAGCAATTGTCAATAGAGATTGCTAAAATATTTAAAATACTTGACATTAGTATAATAATTGGTATAATAATGGTGAAAGGAAAAAGTATAGTAATATGATAAATAATAATACAAAAAGAAGATTAATATCTCTTGCTTTAGCGACTAGTATGACGCTTACTTCATTAGGATTAACAGGATGTACTACTAGAAATAAGAGCGGTTATTTAACTAAAGATAAACAATTAATTTATGAACAAGTAGATAATGGTCCAGAAGAATGGTTTTGTGATATCTATGTAGAAGATTATAATGAAAATATACTAGAAGGAGCAAAGTTTGAATTAAGAGATGAATCTGGTAATATAGTTGATTTTTGGACTAGCACTAAATCTTCTCATAGATTAATTAACTTAGAGAACAAAATATATACTTTAACTGAAGTATCTACTCCAGAGGGATATATTATAACAGGTAATAATACTTGGATAATAGACCCTAAAAGTGGATATAGACATGAAGTATTAGGTATTAAAAATATTAGAGAAAAAGATTATATTAGTAATAATGAAAAAAATATATTAAATACAGGAGAGAAAGAATATATCAAAGATGAATACTTTGTATTAAAGATTAAAGAAAGTTATGATAATAGAATGAGTAAAAAAGACCATCTAGAACATAGTGGTAAATTACCTAAGTATATATTATTAAAAGGTACATTAGCGGATATAGTTATACCAGAATATAGTAATACTATTCAGTATCAATTTAATGATGTTAATTCTGATATTTCATTTGATAATACTAGTGTTGTATTAACATATAATGGTGATGGCTCTTATACGATATTATTATATAGAACATATTTAGGTATTAAAGGTAAATTAACAAATGATAACTTATATATAGTACCAATTACTTCTTTAACTAATGAAGAACTAAATGAATTAGAAGAAGAACATATGAATTATCCAAAAATATTAGATAAGTTACATTCATATGATTATGATACTCCTAAAAGTAGGGTGTTAACAAAATGAAATAAATGAAGAAGGTGAAATAATGTTTAATTTTGATGATAATTTTAATGAGTATGGTGATGAAATTATAAATCTTGGAGAAACAATTCTTGGTAAAGAAGATTTTAGAGACTTATATAATTTTCATAAAAATACATGGGGGTTAGGAGAAAATGCAAAAGATTATGCCTATCGTGTATATGCCTCAAATAGTACCTTTAATATGAATGAAGTCTTTAGAAATATATATAGGTTTGAAAATATAGGAACTGAAGAAGAAACAAAGTTGGAACAATTACGCAACACTACATTTGTAAATCATAATGGACTTTTTTGTAGTGCTAGAAAATTAGTGGATTTCTATCGGGCAAATAATCGTTTTCCCAAAATATTAATTGTATTTGATTATGTAGATATTGGGGAAAGGGAAATAGCAGATACTTTATATAAATTAGAAGATATTATCTTTGAAATGTTAAATATTAAAAATATACATAAAGAATATATAGTGAGAGATATGCTATATAGAGCAATAGATATTGAACTATATATTAAAGGTTCTAGAAGACCAATAGTACCAGACAAAATATATAATATAATGAAGGTTAATAAAAATGTATGGACTAATGATTTTAATATTTTTGTTTTAAAAGAATATAGATTCCTAAAATGTATTGGCTCGGTACAAAATAAAAATTATTTGCCATTAATATCTATTAAACAAAATGATAATTTATTTGAAGACAAATATAATTTACAAGAAAAATGGTCTAATTATGTATTGAATTATAATAGGGCTGTTAATTATATATGGATAAAGAAAGAAAACTTTAAACAAATTATGACAGGAAGAATAACTTGTAAAAGACTATTTGTTCTTCCGATGTATTTATTTGGTGAAATAGATAAGATGACTGCAATAAAGTTTGTAAATCTTTTTAAGGTTAATAATGATAATTCTTTAATTCAGATACTAAATGATACAAATGAAAAATCATTACCAATGCAATTACAATTAGCATTATGTTTACTTTCATATGCGAGTTTTTGTGATTTTTTGAATGAATATAATATTACAGATGAGTATAGTATTGATATTGAAAGGATATGCATGAACTTTGGATTGCAGAGTGAATTGCTTGAAGATTTGAAGAACATCTTTAGTCTAATAAGGCTTACTAAGTTATCTAATGGAAAAATGTTTTATGAACAGTTATTGAACGATTCTAATGAACTTTTAAGTCTTAATTTATCAATAACTGATGGCTTTAATATGCAGAATAAAGATTTTTCTAGAAATATATTTAATGTAGAAGACTATCTATATGAAACAGCATATAAAGGTTATGTATACGAATCACAAATGCGTGAATCTAATGGCGTTTGTGGAAAAGAAACACCAAGATTTGGTTATTCTTCCCTTGAAACTTTTATCAAAAGTTCATATTATGAAAGTGATTTAAAAACTTTGATTTCTACACTTTTATTAGTAAAAGATGGAATTGCTGAAAATGATATTGACTTATCACAAAAAGGAACTGTTAGAATGCTTATTAAATCAAAATAATCAATGTTATAATAGTGTTTAAAGAATCTTGTATAGTTCTAGTTATTTCTTTCACTAATTAGACAAGTTACATTCATATGATTATGATACTCCTAAAAGTAGAGTGTTAACAAAATAAAGTTGCTTATAGTAATGAGCGGCTTTTTTTATGTACAGATGTTTATTATTCGGATAGCAAAAAATGAGTTGCAAAATAGTGATTAATATGCTATAATAATCGGTACTCAAGGGGGATTAGGAACTATGAATAAAGATGATATAACTTTTTTAACTGAGGAACAAATATATGGAGAAAATAGATTGAAGATATTTGAATATGCTTATCCGCTGGCAGAAATAAGTGACTTTGCCATTTTATTAGGGGGAATTGTTGCAACTTATTTTGACGATATTACTGCTCCATTACATAATAAACCTGGGTTTTATTGGACTAAAACACTTACAGAAATTAATTGCCATCGCATTAAAGTTGTAAGTTGCTCTAATGCAATTTATGAAGATTATTCTTGGTGTAGAGACATTGGCTCTAGAATTGTTTTACCATATTCAAGTATTAAATCATTTTCTAAAACTGATTTTTCATTTGGAAATGGAGTTATTTCTGTTAATTTTGGAATGTATCCCCAAATGGCAGCTTCTGATGTTATATCCAGTATATTAGAAAATGAATTTTCTAAAGGAAAATTAAAAATTGTAGGTAAATATACAACAGATTCAATTCCTGCAAATGATAAAGAAAGTTTCTTTAAAGCAAAGGAACACAATGTGTATGAATATAATGGAAAAAGATATGTTAGAGTGGTAGGAAACGCTAGGGCAGTAGGCCAGACATTATCCAATTCCTCTACAGTATTTGCTGGAACCGGATACTGGATAAAAGTTGAACCAATAACTTGGCTAGTAGATGTTAAAGCAGATGTTGCTATTTCAGATAGAATATTATTTTCAGGCATACAGTTTGCAAATGTTAATACCAGTTTTAAAAACTTCGATGAAACTGATATTAAGAGGTTTATGAAAGACTATTTTTTACCAGATATTATTTTTAGTTTAAAAATACCTTTAACTATTAAAGTAGAAGAACTTAAAAAAGAAAAAGTAAAACAGCCTGTTTTGAAGAAAAATCCTTATGGATTGAAGTTCGGAAAAATAAGTGAAGAAGATATAATTAAAGGAGCAATAGAAAGTGGTGTTGCTGTATTCTTGCATGGGCCTTCTAGTGAAGGTAAATCTGCTAGAGTTAAACAAATAGATCCTAATTGTGAAATAATATATTTAAGAAATGCAACACCTGATAGTCTAAATGGTAAAAGTGTATATAACCAAAGTACAGGTGAAATGATAGATATTAAACC
>USIB01000042.1 GCA_900554615.1 uncultured Mycoplasmatota bacterium
TTTCCTCCTAATTAATATATATAAAAGAGTGGATTTTTATGCCACTCTTTCTTCAAGACAGTTATATTATAGCACAGGTTTACTGTAAATACAAGGTATTTTTTTGTTTTTTATTGCTGGTTTTTTAATATGGAGACTGTTATACTCCATATTTTACTTTGAAGACCTTAGGCTTCAAAGTGGAGTGGGAAACTACAGGTTCACACTCTTTTAGAAGAATATGAAAAAATCATTTGCTTTTTTACTTATTTTATTGTATAATTAGTAGGCAGTGGTTATTCTTTAAATTCAATATTTTAATTTTATTTTTTAACGAGAAAATATTTATGAAAGGAGAAATTAAATGAATACAAAGATTATTCCCCTAGGAGGTATGGGGGAAGTTGGTAAAAACATGTATGTTGTTATGCATGATGATGAAATTATTATTGTTGATTCTGGTGTTATGTTTCCTGATGATGATTTACTTGGTATTGATTACGTAATACAGGATTATACTTTTTTAAAGGAAAATGAAAGTAAGATTAAGGCTCTTATTATTACCCATGGACATGAGGACCATATTGGTAGTATTCCGTTTCTTTTACAATCGGTTACTATTCCAAAGATTTATGCTCCTAGTAACGCTAAGGAACTTATTGATAAGAAATTAGAGGAGAGAAGTATCGTCTATAAAGATATGGTTATTTATGACGAAGACACTGTAATTAAGACTAAATATTTTAATATTGAATTTTTTAGAACTACTCACTCTATTCCTGATTCACATGGTCTTGCTATTGACACTCCTGATGGAGTTATTGTTATGACTGGTGACTTTAAGTTTGATATGACTCCTATTGGTCCTATGGCTAATTTACATAAAATGGCTAGAATTGGTGAGAAAGGTGTTTCGGTACTTATGAGTGACTCTACTAATGCGATGAGTCCTGGTACTTCTCTTAGTGAGAGTGTTGTCGATGAGAATCTTAAAGAGATTTTTGCTACTTATACTAGTAATAGAATTATTTTAGCAACTTTTGCTTCGAATGTTTATAGAATTAAACATATTATTGAAACTTGTAAGAAAAATAATAGAAAGATTGCTTTATTTGGTAGAAGTATGGAAAATATGGTTGATATTGCTCTTAAATGTGGATACTTTGAGGATAAAAGTATTATTATTACTGCTGAAGAGGCTAATCATTTGAAGCCTGGTGAGGTATGCCTTCTATGTACTGGTAGTCAGGGTGAACCGCTAGCGGCTTTATCTAGAATTGCTGCGGGTACTCACAGACAAATTAGTTTAATGCCTAATGATATTGTAATATTTTCTAGTTCTCCGATTCCTGGTAATACGGCATCGGTTTCAAAGACTATTAATAAACTATACAAGAAAGGTGTTAGAGTATTTACTAATGCAATGAGTGAGATTCACTCTTCAGGTCATGCTAATCAGGATGAACTTAAACTTATGATTAGGTTGTTTAAACCAAAATATTTTGTTCCTTATCATGGGGAATTTAGAATGCTTAAAAAGCACACAGACTTAGGTGTTATGTGTGATATTCCAAGGAGAAATACTTTTGTTTTAGAAAATGGTGATGTTCTCACTCTTGAAAAGGGTAATCTTCATAGAGATGGGAAAGTACAGGCTGGTGAAGTCTATGTTGATGGCTCAAGAATCGGTGATGTTGGGTCCGCTGTTATAAAGGATAGAATCCTTATGAGTACAAATGGTATTTTGGTTATTATTGCTAATATTGATATGCAAAAGAAAATCTTGATGGGTAGTCCAGCAATTACTACTAGAGGTTATATACTAGTTAATGAGAATACTGATTTGATTAGGGATATTCAACATAGTGCTGAGATTATTATTAATAAGGAACTTAAGAAAAAGGTATTTAATTTTAACGATATGAAATCAGAAATTATTAATGGCCTTATTCCTATGCTTTCTGATAAGACTGGTAGAGTTCCTATTATCTTACCTATTGTTATGGGTATTAAGTCTGATAGTCACCAGAGTTCTTCTGATGATAGTAATAACACTTCTAATGAGAGTCATGATGTTAAGACTAAAATTAAGTAATTAATTTATTTATGACATTTAAAAATAACTATTATCCGTAATTGGAAATAGTTATTTTTTCATATTTAGTAGATAAGGTTTTGGCTTATTCCTGCACTTTTGATATTTTATTTATTAGGGAATTATAGAATATCAGATTAGAAAATGAAACTTATTTGTTGGAATATTGCACATATGAACTATTATATATATTTGTATTTATACATTTTTATTTTTTTATATTTATTTATACTTTATACTTTTGTGCAGGAATATTTTTTCGTAAACTTCTTGGTTGATTTTTTTAACTAGAGCGTGATGTGTTGTTACTCTAGTGATTACCTCCTTTTCTTTGGATTTCGCCCATTCTTAGATTCTTAATTTTTTTCTCACATTATTTAATGCTTTCTTTATACTCTTTAAAAATTGCATTAATTTGGTAGGCCTTAATTTCGCATTAATTATACTATGTATTTGCCTTTGATGTCAACTATTTTTTTGCGATTTTTTCTACTTTTTGGATTATTTTTTTGTAGTTATCCACAGGTTATGGGGAAAAACATTTTTTGAAGGGGTATATTGATAATGATAATGGTATGGGAAAGGAAAATGGATTATGAGAAAGACTCCTTTTGGAGGCTTACTCATACTATGATGGAGACAATACTTTGGCTCTATCATACCCTGGAAGACTTGAATTGTGAAAGGCTGAAAGGGAAAAGAAAAAGAAAATATATGTTGTATACTTTCTTATATATGTATATGTTTGTGATTTTATCCTACGATTAATATTTGACCTATTGATAGCATATTTGATGTTAAACTATTTAATTCTTTTAGTTTATCTACTGATGTGTTATATTTTTTGGCTATGGAGTATAGGGAGTCGCCTTTTTGTACTGTATATGTCGTCTCTAGTGGAGTACTTGATGGTATTAATAGAACTTGACCGATGGATAAGAGATTGCTTGTTAGATTATTTAATTCTTTTATTTCATCTATTGTTACATTATATTTTTTGGCTATGGAATATAAGGAATCGCCTTTTTTTACTGTGTAACTGATTCCTTCATCTACTGATGGAGATGCTGCTGATTCATTGCTTGGTAATTTTAGTACTTGACCAATGGATAGGATATTTGTGGTTAGCCCGTTTATTCTTTTTAATTCTTCTACTGTGGTATTATATTTGGCCGCTATCGAATAAAGTGAGTCCCCTCTTTGTACTGTATATGTTGTCTCTGGTAATAATGAACTTGGTATTTTTAGTAATTGCCCTACTGATAAGGTATTTGTGGTAAGCCCATTTAGTCTTTTTAATTCTTCTACTGTGGTATTGTTTGCTTGGGCTATTTTATATAAGGTATCGCCTTTTTTTACTGTATAAAGTGTTTCATCATCTTTATATATTATTTTGCTTGGTATTCTTAGTACTTGACCTATTGATAGGCTATTTGTAGTTAGATTGTTTTCTTTTTTTAGTTCTTCTACTGTTGTCCCTAATTTGGCCGCTATCGAATATAGGGTATCACCTTTTTTTACTATATAGGTATTGGTTACGAGTCCCTCTGGTGGGGTATATGGTACTCCTATGTAAGAAGCGACTGCTGATATGACGGCTTCTGCTAGTTCTTTATAGTTATCTTTTAGAAAATTGGCATCTTTTGTGCTATCTATAAATCCGTATTCTACTATTATCGGCTCTAGAGCACCTGTATTTCGATGAATGAAATAGTAATCTTTGGAGGTATCACTTGGTAGTCTCCTTTGATAATATTTTCTTGTTGTTTGTCCTGCGTTTCCTATGTTTTCTAGAACTCTTTTGGCTAGGGTATCTGGATTTCTTAAGGCATATATGACTTCGGCTCCTTCTCCGCCTCCAGAATTGATATGATTTGATATTAATATTACATCAGATGAGTTTCCAAACTTATTTAGAATTGTATTTACTCTCTCGGTTGGAGATAATGTTGTATCTGAGTCTCTTGTTATGGCTACTGGTACTCCTAATTCTTTGAATCTATCATACATATATTTTGATATTTGGAGGTTATAATCTTTTTCTAGCATATTATTCCCTACGGCACCTGAATCTGTGCCACCGTGTCCTGGGTCTATTACCACTTTTCTTGTGGCTCTATCTTCTTTATTATTCATTTGTTATCACCCTCAAAGTAGTATATGTTTATGTTGTCAAAATGGTTAATTGTACTAGTATTTTTTTGATAATTTTAAAAGAGGTTTTTATTTTCTTTTAACCTCTCTTTTTATGTGGCACTAAATCTATAACTTCACCCTTTGTTTGTTGTTCTTCTAGTGTATAGGCGTCTTTTGGGTCCTCTCCTAGCAAGATATTCTCTATTATTCTTTTTAAATTATTATAGTGTTTTTTTTCAATAAATGTATATTCTTCTTTAGGATGTTCTTTTATTTCTTCTTTTAGACTTCTATAATATTCTTCATCTAATTTATCGTATTTTTTTATTAAGTCTAGGATATTTAATTCTTCTCCTAGTAAATATAATATTTCGTCTTCTGTAAATAAATTGCCGCTACTGGGCTCTTCATAGTTCATATAGGTATGAACTGCTTCGCATATGTTTTCATATAATCTTCTATCTTTGATTTCGTTATATTTATTCCAATTTTTCTGTATTCTTTCTAGTATTTTTAACGATGGATTTAATAGACTTGGATTTGCACTTATGTAGGAAGAAAGCGTCAAGTCATAGTTTGATATTATGTTTATTAGATAGTTTTTTTGTCCTATTTTGATTAGTTCTTCTGGTGTTTTGAAATTATTATGTATTTGCTCTTCTAGATATTTTTCGGATAATATGTCTTTTATCATTTCTTTGGCATAGTAATCTAATACTATTTTGTTGTGATTATATTTATCATATATAAACCAGAAACCTTCTCCTACTTCTCTTTTTATTTTTGGGTCAGTAGATGCTATTTCTTTGACAGATAATAATTCTGTTTTTTCTCTTAAATATTTTGTTCTTAATATTAGTTTATACTTGATATAGTCTTCTGATGTTTTGTCTTTAATTATACTACATAATATTATTAGAACTTCTATTTTATTTAGTTCGTTGTCATTTGATTCTAGATAGGTCTCTACTGCTTGTATTAAAAATGTGTCATCTCCAGGAAAGGCTTCTAGTAGTGATTTGACAAAGTGGTAATTTTGTTTTACTGGTTTTTCTACATAATCATAGAAATTCTTATCTTTGGATAGTAGTATTACTTGGGACATGAACATTGGGTCATTTTCTAATTCTTCTAATGTATAGCCCTCTATATCATTACCATAAATATAACTATATACTATGCTTTTTTTATACTTTTCCATTTTAGTTACTCCTTTTGTTACTTTGATTATAGCATAATTATTGATATGTTGATTATTTAATGATTCTTTTTGACACTAGGTTGACATTTTGTGTAAAGGTTTATTCTTTTGTATGAATTATCTATGATAAGATTTTGTATTTGCCTCATTATATAGTGGGACTTCTTTTGATGTATTAAACTCTACTATGTAATTTTTTCTTAAGGCTAATTTTTCTAAATCATCTATTATTTCTGTTTGAAATGGCATTAGGAGTTCTTTTCTTTGACAATATTTTTCAAAGATGTATTTTATTATTTCTATTTTTTCTGATAGTAACACTGTTTCTATTTCTTTTTTAAAACTTTTTATCGATATTCTATTCATTAGACTATAACTTATTTCATTATATCTTTTATATGTTTCTATAATATACTTTTCTATATTCATTATTGATACGACTATTTCTGTTTCTCCTGCTAAGGTTTCTTTGAGGGCCGCTACTCTCTTCATAATTTCATCATAATTATAGATTATCTTTATTTCTATTTTTCTATAATCTATATCTTGTACTTGAAATATATATCTTAATATATTTTCTATTAGTCCTATTTGATTTTTTTAAAATAATTAATTGCTTCAGTCACTTGCTTATCATCTTCGTTTATGATATCTTCTTTAGTTAAATATACATATTTATCTGGATGTAATAATACTGGCTCAAGTAATTCTTTTTTGTCATTAAAGTAAGTATTAAATTTATCTTTTTCATACCCAGTAAGTGATAATTCTTTATCATAATACCAATATGTGGAACTACTAGTTACTCTTAAATTTAATTTATCTATATCTAAATTACTAAGACAATTTCCGAAACAATTTAAACTTGTTCCTATATCTGTTCCTATCATATAGGCTCCTATTTTCTTTAGTTCTACTAATGCCATACGACCACTAGAAAAAACATATTCATTTACTAATGCTACAATATTTTTATCTTTAAGAAAACTTATTAATGGTTTTATTACAGATGAATTACCTCCTCCATTATATCTTAAATCAATTATATAATTTTTTATATTATTATCTTCTTTTAATTTTGCAATTAGTTGTTCCATTTTATCTTTATCTCTACAGGAATTATAATGGATAATACAACAATCATTAATAACTTCTGTAGAGTAGTTTTCTGGAAAGTGTACACTATAAAATTCTGGTAAATTATTTATATTAAAAGTAATATCTTCTTTTTCATTATTATCATTTAAAATAGTATAGATAAATTCTTCAGTATTATTTTCAATACTTGGTAATGATTTTAAAACATTTACATCAGATAAAAACGACTGAATCATTACTAATAAATGTTCTTTTGTTGAATAACAAATAATCTCTTCCAATTCACATAATATTCTTTGTATATCTATATTATTTATTTTTAATAACTTACAACCTATTAATTTTTTATAAATTGGTGTGATATTTGTAATATAAAGACTATTTTCTTCTACTGTAAAATCTATTGGTATGTATATATTATCTTTAAAACTTACTTTAGTATGCGAATCGTATCTACCCAACATAAATCTTATTAATAATGAAGTTATGTAATAAATATCAAATTCATCATATTCATTTTCACTTAATAGTTCATTTATCTTTTCTTTTAATTCTGTTTTTGTATGAAAAAAATATAATCCAGGATGACCTTTAAATTTTGAATCTCCATTTTCAATAAAATCAAATATTTTTATTAGATAGTCTTCTACTTCTTTTTTATTTAGTTTAAACATTATTGCCTCCTAACTAAATGTAATAGTATATTTGTTTAGTATTGTATTCAAATTTCTTTCTTTTATATTTTTTCAAAGTAATAAACATTTTCTGGTAACTGTAATTTTTCAAAAATTCTTGTCTTTATTAGTTTACCACCCATATGTTTATAGAAATCATTACTTGGATTGCCGACTAAGCAACCGATTATCATTTTATCGTAACCCATTCTTTTTAATTCTTCTATTCCTGCTTCAAATAACTTTTTACCAAAACCTTTACCTTTATATTTACCTAAAATATAAATTGCATGTAATTCACCACAATTATCATAATTTGTATCGTCAGTATCTCCAACATTGACAAACCCAACAATGTTATTATCAACTTCGAGAACTAATTGATGATTATCTTCTTCATCAAATTTATTGTATATATCATTTGCTCTCTGTTCTTCAGTTTCATGTAATTTATTTAGGTAATCATCATCTACTATTCCTTTATA
Source organism: uncultured Mycoplasmatota bacterium (assembly GCA_900554615.1). Classification (GTDB taxonomy): domain Bacteria; phylum Bacillota_I; class Bacilli_A; order RF39; family UBA660; genus CAG-302. The sequence goes on from USIB01000042.1 coordinate 7,669, forward strand.
AGTTTCATTCCAAGCCACTGTAGCGACATGAACTACAGGAGCACAATCTTCCCTAGTTTTTCTTCTTATTAAATAATTCATATTATTATTCCTCATTTCAATTGTTTATTTTTAATTTATGTCTAGTTCTTTATCAATAGTCAACTGTCCTATATTTATAAATTCTTTCATTACTTGATTAATACCAGTTTCACTTTTATACCAATCTTTTTTACTAATATTTCTATTATCTACTACCCCATAGAAATCGCATTTCTCTATAGGAAAATTATATTTTTTAGCATTCATATACCATCTTCTAGCTACGAAGTCTTTAGCTACTCTAAGTATTCTATTATATTTTGTAATATCTACTAGTTTATCAATATTTCTTAGTATTTCTGGATTACTAATATATTTATCACTAATAATTATTTTATTTGTTAATCCTTCTTTTTTTAAATAATCTATTAATATGCCAGCACTTCTTTTTTCAGTATTACCATGGCCTTCACATATTATAAATGTAGTATTATTATCTATTATATTTTTATCTAACATTAATTTCATATCTTTGGCTAATTGTTCTTCAGCCCAATCAGCATTTATGATTAATAAATCATAATGAGAAAGTTCTTCAAAATCTTTACCTAAAAATATAAAATCAGTAATATCTTTTATTGTATTTGGTTTCATTCTTTATTTTCCTTTCAATCATATACTTCTTAGTTATCTTGACTTTGGAGCATTGACTCTTAAAAAATAATTTTCAAAATCTTTATAATATACTTTAACAACCGCTACTGGTATTAGACTATGATAACATTTATATTGAGTCGAATTATTATGTTTATCTTTAATCATGGTGTCATCTTTTTTAAATACATAAATATATCCAAACAAATCTTCTGGTATATAGTCTGCTTCAAACTCCATTGAAGGTAAGTTACCATTGTTATTTATTGAAAAAGAATAATTATCATTAGTTTCTTTTATTTTGTTTCTAAATGCATAAGCAAGTGCTGTTGGTTGGTAACTAGTTAGAAATACTGCTGTATCTTCATTTTCTTTATTTATACTATCCTTTGCCTCTCTTGGTTCTATTTTTTCCATAACATATGGACTTCCGTGATATAAATATTCTGGATTAAAAATATCTTGGTTATTATATTTTTCTAGTTCATTCATAATAATAAATCACCTTTCCTATAAATTAATTATATCATTTATATTTATACTTTCAGAGTTTATATAAAATACTTTACACTTTATTAGATAATTATATATAAAATGAGTAATTGGTAATAACTTAGTATATCTCTATTGCTATATATAATACAACATAATATTTTTAATTTAGAGACTATATAATAGGCTCTAAATCTTTCTAAACTTATCTCTTTATTCCTACTATTTTGCTATTATTTTCTTGATTTTCCATCTGTAATATTTTATTCATACTTGAAGTAATATCATTATATGTAATACTTTCTAAATTCATATTTTCAAATATACTTTTATCTAAACCTGATACTCTTAAGGTTACAAATTTAGTTTTAAAGTCATCTATGTCTGGTATTATTCTTTGAATTTCTTGTATAAATATTTTTGATTCTTCACTATCTTTATTTTTATGTTGGATATAGGCTGAGCATAACTCTAAAACAGTGTCATATATTTCTTCTAGTGATTTTCCATTTAATGAAAAGTTTTTTTCTATATATTCTCTTACTCTACTTACTTTTTCATTTTTTATAAAATTATCATTTTCATTAGCAACTTTAGCAGAATACTCAAATGCCTTGTAGGACTCTAGTTCTTCTGAACTGAAATTTTCACTACCAGAGTTTACAACGGCTTTTGCCAAGGTTGGACTTCCTTTAAAATATAAATTATCCTGCGTTAAATTACTATTATCTTTCCAATAATTACTGATATTTAAACCTTTCTCTTTTATATACTTTGTAATAATTTCAATGAGTATATGTTCTGAATCCTTATTATCTCTACTACTTACTACATTAAAATAGTTATTAAAATCGTAGCCAAATATTTCTATACATTTTTGTTTAAACTTATCTTGACTACCCGCTATATATTCTGCAATTAATTGTTTATCTAAGTTGTTTTGTTTTAGAATGTATAATAACGCTCTTACTTGTGATTCGTACTTTTGATAATTAACTGAATTTAACATCTCAAATGGCTCTATATTATTCTTATTGCTTGAAATTAATCTAGCATTATTTATACATATTTCAGCAAATATACTTGCAAATGATTCTTCAAACATTTCACCATATGTACTATTTAGTGCTTTTATTTTATGGGCATATTCATGAATAATTGTTCCTAATACTTTATTTAGTTCTATTTCGTTATTTATATTTATTTTTTCAATATCAGAAGTATTAATTATAATTTTATCTTCTTGGGCAATTCCACCAATAGTTGTATTTCTATCAATTTCATTATACTTACTATTCAAATCTTCCAAAACAACAGGGCAGTTTTTAAATAGGTTTTCTATATTTGATAATTGCTCTGAACTTACATAATCTTTTAAAAATAGTATGATGTATGTCTTAGCAAGTTTTGTTATTATACTTAGTTTTTCTTCATTTTTCATATCATAATTACCTCTATCATTAACTTAAGTATATCATAATTTTAATAATTTATATGTTATATTTGATTATTTTTACAGTATTTTGACATTTTATATGTAATTAGTTATGACTTATATATAATACAACACAAATATTTTTAAAGAAAAAAATAACATAGACTATATTAATCTACATTATTTACTTTTATAGTACTTACATATTTAATATTCTAGCATAATATAGTAACTTCTATGTTAATTTTCATTTGCCTTTTCTAATTCTTCTATAAACTTATCTTTTAATTCGGGATATATATTATAAAAGTTATTTATATTAAATCCATTCTTATACCATCTTAATACTTTTGGGATTAAATCACTATTATCTATTGGAACATAATCAGGTCTATTTGGATATAAATATAATTTTATTAATCCTTCTTTATCTAGTTTAATTAATTCATCATAAACATTATCTATATATTCAGAAGATATTACTTTTTCATCTGTGTCACTTACCACTTC
>USIB01000043.1 GCA_900554615.1 uncultured Mycoplasmatota bacterium
TTCACACCTGCATAGCAGGTGGTTTTGTATGTGTCCTTGAGAGGACACATAATAAAAAAAGCTATACATAAAGTATAACTCTTATTTATAACATAACCCCAGTACCAATTCCAATAGGAATACCAATAATATAGAAGGCTAATATAATAATAAGCCATAAAACAGTAAACGCTATTGCATAAGGTACCATCAAACTCATAGCATCCGCTATCGTAATAACATCATTCTTTCTCTTATTATAGATATGTAAAAAACCAATCAAAATAACAAAATAACTAAATATCGGAGTAAGACCCTTCACACTACTATCAGCAGCCCTAAATACAACCTCAGCAAACTCAGGAGTCATAGAACTTTGCATAAATAAAGGTACAATAACCGGAGATAACATTGCCCATTTAGTCGAAGCCATAGGAACAAAGAAAGTACAAATAGCCACTATCACAAAAGTAACAATAACAAGAAGAAGTCCCGTAAGTTGAAAAGTATTAAGAAGTTCAGATAAAGATGCTACAATAAATAAACCAATATTAGTCTCTTTAAATATTAAACAAAACTGTGAAGCAAAGAAAATAAGAACTAAAAGAGAAGCAACATCTTTAAGATAATAACTCATACCATCAACCAAATCCCTATTATCATCAATAGTTCCAACTCTAATACCATATATTAAAGAACTAAAGATAAGTAAGAAAGAAAATATTGTAACTGACCCCTGATAAAAGTAAGACCCCTCACCAAATAACATATCAACATACTTATCTTGACTTAAATCAAGAAATAATCCTGAAAAGGGAAGTCCCTTAATAATACAATAGACAAGTAAAATTACCACTATCAAAGTAGCCCCAAGAGATAAAATAACACCTTTTCTCTCTTTTTTACTAGGAACATACTCCTGAGAAGGCTCCTCCTCATCAAAATAATATTTACCAAGTTTAGGAATAATAAACCTTTCAGTAACAAACATACCAACATAAGCAACTAGTATCATACTAATAGCAGTAAAAATAATATTACCATACAAATTAACATTATAAGAAGAATCAAGAATAGTACTAGCCTTATTAGAATATAAAGTAAGCATCGAATCAAATCTATTAATAATAACATTAGCCCCATATCCAAAAGTAATACCCGAAAATGCAGCACAAATACCCGCTGACGGATGTCTACCAAGATTCATAAATAATATCGCAGCCATAGGAATAAGTATTACATAACCAACTTCATAAAACATTGAAAATATAATACCAAGAAGTACAACAACAAAAGTCAAAAATCTTCTAGGAACTCTTTCCCCTATCATCTTAAATAAAGAATTAAGATATCCTGATTTATAAGCAACTCCAACTCCAAGTAATCCAATAATTAAATTACCAAGTGGAGCAAAATTAATAAAATTATTAAGCATATTACTAATTAAGTATTGAATACCAGTTCTATTAAATAAATTATTAATATTAACAACCTGACTATTCAAGTCCCCAGTAGCCTCATTAACAACATAATAACTAGCCTCTAAATTAAGAATACTACCAATACTACTAATAATCATAATACCAATAGTAAGTATCAAAAATACTAATGCTGGATGAAGTCTAATCTTTTTCTTTTTCATTACATACCACCTTTTTAATCTTTTTATTAAGTTCTACTCTAGGAATCATAATAACCCTAGAACATTTAACACATTTAATCTTAATATCAGCCCCAAGTCTTATAATCTCAAAATCATAAGAACCACAAGGATGAACTTTCTTAAGAGTTACAATATCTCCCAAAGTATAATTCATATAATCACTTCCATATTCATTTATTATTATAGCATTAATTTTATTCTAAGTAAATTATAACTAGACATTTTTCTATTTTTATTTCATATCTTTAATCAGTAATCTTGTAAAATAAACAATCATTTGATATAATAAAGAAGTATAAAGAAGGGATGATGAAGTGAAAAAAGAAGTAAATAATACAAGAAGAAAAAGAAAATTAAATATTCAAAAAGTATTCAACTTAGTTAGTGCAATGTTCATATTAGCCTGCTGTATATTTTATGGTACAAGATTCATAAAGTTATATATAGCAAATAATAAAGTAGAAAAAATAACCGTTCTAGCCGACAACATCAAAGATAATAACAAAGATAATGAATTATTCAAACAAATAAATGAAGACTATTACTTTACAGGAGAATCAGAAAATAACTATGTAAAATATTCAAACATATTATGGAGAATAATAAAAATAAATAATGAGAAATCTGTAACCTTAGTAGCAGATTCTTCTCTAACATCATTAAATCCAGGTACAACAACCACATATGAAAAAACATATATAAATAAATGGTTAAATAAAAGTACTGAAGATAAAACTGGTATTTTAGAAACAAACCTAAATAACCCAGAAAAATATTTAACATATACAAGAACATGTAAAGACATAGTAACTGATACAAAAAGTATATCTTGTAAAGACAAAATAGAAGACACTCTAATAACAGTACCATCTATATATGATTATGTAAACACCGGTGGTAATAAAGGATTTATGAATAATGAAGAATATTTCTACTTAACAAATATGAATAAAGAAAACAAAGAAATGTATATAGATATGACAGGAAAAACAAACTATAGTGATGATACTGATATCTTAGGAATAAAACCAGTAATAACACTTAAAAATACTATCACTCTAAAAGAAGGAGATGGTACAAAAGAAAACCCATATACATTTGAAGAAGAACAAGGATTATTAGGAAGTTATGTAAAATTAGATAACGACACATGGAGAATATACAGTATAGAAGACAATATTGTAAAACTATCATTAAATGATTATCTAAAAGTAGATAACACTGAAGTAAAATATAAATACTCAAATAATGGCTACTACCACAATGATACAAAACAAGGTTCTCTAGCCTATTATCTAAATAACACATATCTAAACAAACTAAGTTACAAAGACAAAATAAAAGAAACTAAGTTTTCTAACGGATTATATAATAAAGATAACTATGACTATACAAAAACATTAAAAACAGAAGTTGACACAAAAGTATCAGTATTAAGTATAGGAAATATATTCCTAAATAGTAAAAATACAAACTACTTTTTATCAACAGGAATAACAAAAGATAGTAACCTAGTTTATGTAATGCAAGACGACTATAAAATATATACCAAAGTATCCACTACTAACTTAAGAATAATTCCTGTAATATCATTAAATAAAGATTTATTAACAAAAGGAAATGGAAGTATAGATAGTCCATATGAGGTAGAGTAATATGAAAAAAGACAAGAAAAGAAAAATATATAAATCAACAATATTATTCATCGTATTAGATTTACTAGCAATAGGTGGATTTGTAATGATGTATGGTCCTTGGGATAAAGTAAGAAATATGTATGTAAATACTGCATTAAAGACAATGTCCCATCAATACTTTGCAAATATCTTCTATAGTCAAAAAACAATCGATAAAATAGCAAATAGTAGTTATTTTGTAACAATAAATGAAGATGCAAATACCGATGAAGTAATAATAAATACTAAAGAAAAATCAAAATATAAAGATAAATATGAAGAAGAATTATTCACAAGAGACAATCCAGATGACTCCTATAAAATAATAAACCTAAAAATAGGAACATCAAAAGGATATCTAGTTGCAATCTATAAACCAGAAAAAGTAAGATTAATATCAACAAAACAATTCAATATTGGCGGTAAAGGTGAAAGAATATTAACAATGTGTCCAAGATATAATGCATCCGTTTGTATAAATGGTGGTGGCTTCCAAGATGAAGGCTATGGCTCAGATATTCCAATAGGAACAGTAATTCAAAATGGAGAAATAACTTGGGGAAAAGATACTGCAGATACAGCTAGAGATAACATCATCGGTCTAACAAAAGATGGAAAACTAAAACTAATGGCAAATGCTACTGCTAACGAAGCACTAACAGCAGGAGTAAATGATGCCATGATTTTTGGACCATTCCTAATAGTAAATGGTAAACCATTAGAAATAGTTGGTGACCCATGGGGCCAAGCACCAAGGGTAGCTATCGGCCAAACAAAAGATGGAATAATACTATTCCTAGTTGTAGATGGTGAAAATTACATTAACGGAGCAAGTCTTCAAGATATGGTTGACATACTTCAAAAATATGGAGCATACAATGCTGCTAACCTAGATGGAGGTCAATCATCAAGTCTAGTAGTAAATGGCAAACTATATAATAATCCACCACCAGCAGCCAAAAGACAAGGTGGAAGATATGTAGTAACTGGTTGGGGATTAATAAACTAAAGCTTATCAAAAACATAGGCTTTTTTCATTTACAAAACAAAAGACATTTGTTATACTAATATAGTAAGGTGGTAAAAATGAGTAAAAGAAGAAGAAAAAGAAAACTAAAAAAAGGATTTAAAATATCTTTAATAATAATATTAATAATAGGCTTATTATCCTATTCAACATACAAATTATTAACCAAAGAAAAACCTTCCATTAAAGATGACAACAAAATAACTGAAGAAAAAGAAAAACATTATGAACTATCCTTAATAGCAGTTGGTGACAACCTAATTCATTCATCAGTATATAAAGATGCAAATAAACATGCTAATTACAACGGATATGATTTCAAACCAATAATAACTCATATTAAAAAAATAGTATCAAATTATGATATCGGATATTATAATCAAGAAACAATCCTAGGAGGAACAGAATTAGGTCTAACCGATTACCCAACATTCAATTCACCATATGAAGCAGGAGATGCTATGATTGATGCCGGATTTAATTTAGTTAGTCTTGCCACTAATCACACTATGGATAGTGGTAAAAAAGCCGTAGAAAATTCTTGTAACTATTGGAAATCAAAAGAAAATGTATTAACTGCAGGAAGTTATTGTAGTGAAGAAGAAAGAAACGAAATAAGAATAAAAGAAAAAAACAATATTACCTATACAATGTTAAACTATACCTATGGAACAAATGGTATGCCAGTACCAAATGACTATTTAGTAAATGTATGGCCTACAGATATAGATAATATTAACAATCCTGAAAAAGACACAAAATATCAAGCATATAAGAAACAAGTAAAAGAAGATATTGATAAAGTAAGAAACAAAGTTGATGTTTTAATTGTAGCTATGCACTGGGGTGTAGAGTATACTCATAACCCAACCGAATATGAAAAAGATATGGCAAATTACCTATCTTCACTAGGAGTAGATATTATAATAGGTACTCATCCACATGTAATACAACCAGTAACATGGATAGACAATACCCTAGTAATATATTCATTAGGAAATTTCTTATCCGCACAATATCAGAATCAAAGCACATGTACAAATTATAAATGTACTGTTGGCTTAATGACAAACCTAAAAATTGAAAAAACAGAAAAAGGAAAAGAAAAAACAATAAAAATAACTAATGTTGAAAATGAATTAATATATAATTATTATAATCAAGCAACATGGAGAGGCTTCAAAATAATACCATTTTCTAATTCTGAAATAAAAGATTATTTACCAAATTATAAAACGATATATAACACCTACAAAGAAGTAGTTCAAAGATTAGATAATAACATGTATGTAAAAGATACAATAGAATAAGAATATCACATTGTCGTGATATCCTTTTTACTACAAATAGAATTAATATATACTTCACTACTGCCATTAATAACTCCATCAATAATAACATTCTCTATATCTTTAGAAATAATTTTATCAATCCTTCTAGCACCAAATTCATAGTATTCACATTTATCAACAATTTCATTTATAACAGAATCATTAATATTAATAATAATATCATTATACTTATTTTTAATATTATCAAGTTTTCTACTAATAATATTCCTAATAGAAGAATCCTCTAATCTATCAAAAATAATAACATTATCTATTCTATTAATAAAAGCAGTACTAAAAACATTCTTTAAACTAGATAAAATATTACTATTACTAATCTTATTAAAACCAATAGAAGATTTTTCAAACCCGACATTAGAAGTCATAATAATAATAACATTATTAAATCTAATAATTTTCCCTTTAGAATCTTTTATTTTACCTTCTTCTAATATCTGATAAAATAAATTAATAACCGAAGGATGAGCTTTATCAACTTCATCGAGCAAAAGAACACTATTAGGTTTATTTCTAATTTCTTCTAATACATTCTTATTATCATCATAACCAACATAACCAGGAGAAGAACCTATTATTTTATTAACCGAAGTACTATCACTATATTCACTCATATCCATTCTAATAAAGTTATCTTCACCTACTAACAACTTAGCATATTCTTTAGCAAGTCTACTCTTACCAACTCCAGAAGGGCCTACAAACAAAAGAGAATAACATTTATCGTTATAACCACATTTAATCCTCTTAGTAATATCAATTAAATCATCAATTGCAGTATCTTCTCCTATTATAATATCATTCAAACCATTTCTCATATCATTAATATTCTTATTATCAGACATAATATCATATATAGGTACAGAACATCTACTACTAATAACAGAAGCAATATCATTAATAGTAACCTTATTCTTATTATTTTTACTAGATAACTCTACTTCATTAAGACGAGACATAAGCATAGCCTCTCTTTTTCTTAAATCATATGCCTTATCAATATTATTATCAATAATAAAACTATTCTTATCTTTACTAATTCTATTAATTTCTTTTCTAATATCCTTAAGTTTATTATCAGACAAACCACCTCTAAGTCCTACCCTAGAAGAAACCTCATCTAAAATATCAATTTCCTTATCAGGTCTATTTCTATCAAAAATATACTTTTCTGATAGATTAATAATAGAATCAATCATTTTATTACTAATAACAACATTATGATATTTCTCATATATATCTTTAATACTAAGTAAAATATTCTTTGTCTCTACGATACTAGGTTCATTAACAAAAACCTTTTGAAATCTTCTTTCTAAAGCAGAATCTTTTTCAATAAACTTCTTATATTCCGCAGTAGTAGTAGCCCCAATACATCTAATTTTCCCCCTAGCAAGAGCAGGTTTTAATATATTAGAAGCATCAATAGCACCCTCTGCTCCTCCTGCACCAACTAAAGTATGAATCTCATCAATAAATAAAATAATCTCACTATTATCTTCAATTTCTTTAATAACTTTTTTCATTCTCTCTTCAAATTCACCACGATACTTAGTACCCGCTACCATTGTAGCCATATCAAGTGAAATAATTTTTTTATCAATAAGTTGATTGGGAACGGCCTCCTCAGCAATAAGTCTAGATAATTCTTCAACTATTGCTGTCTTACCAACTCCTGCCTCCCCTATTAAAATCGGATTATTTTTAGTTCTTCTACATAATATTTCCATAACTCTTCTAACTTCCATATCTCTACCAATAACAGGATCTAAGTTTCCATTTTTAGCATCAAGTGTTAAATCATTCCCTAAATCATATATAAGAAGTTTCCTCTTTTTATTTTTTTTACTCTTTTTAATCAAACTACAAGAAAAATCATCATACATATCCTCTATTTCAATACCCATACCGATAATAATCCTAATAGCAATACCTTCTCCCTCTTCCAACATAGAAAAGAATAAATGCTCCGCTGTAACTTCTCCATCATTATTCTCTTTGCTATCAATAATAGCATTTTGAATAACTTTTCTAAGTAAAGGAGTATATAAAAATATTTCATTTTTTCTATCAGTAGTACCAACAATCTTACATAATTCCTCTTTAAAATTATTATACATAAGTCCATAATTCTTTAATCTATCACAAATATTACTATCACTATTAAGTATAGCAAGAAGTAAATGTTCAGTTCCAATATAAGGATGCCCAAGCCCTACCATTTCTTTCTTAGCATTAACTAAAATAGATTGTGCTTCTTCATTAAAATTACCAATCATAATATTCTCCTTTCATTTCTATTCTATGAATATAATGATACAATTTTAATAATTTTAAACATCAATATTCTATTTTTTTAAACAAAAAAATACCTACCGAAGTAGATATTTTTAAATACTATTATTATATTAAAGCCATTACAAGTAATACAAGAATTACAAGTAACAATAACATTAATACAAATCTCCAAATATACTTAACCCATGAAGTATATGGAACATCAAAATATTTAAGTGCTACTATCAAAAGGAAACTAGTTGGTCCAATCATAGCAACAATACCATAAATACTTTGGAAAGTCATAGCATATGTATTTAACATAGATTCATTTTCAACTAAACCAATAAGTGGTGAATAAACACCAGCAACAGTATAATATAAATCAGTATGAAGTAAACTACCAAGTGCTGAAATAACACTAGCAGTAAATACATTTATACCAAGTTTAGTTTCAGAAATCCAAGTCATAATTGTAGACATAAAACTATGATTATAAGTACATACAAGTATGTCATAAGTAATAATAACTAAGAATATAGCAGGAACCATTTTTTTAGCACCACTAACAAAGTTATCAATTACTTCATTAAACTTAACTTTATATACAAATTTAGTAATTAATGTAAATATAATCAAAGTAATAATAATTGACATATAAGAACCTAAACTAGCCCAATTACCAAATGCATATAAACTAGGAGATACAACATTAGAGAAAATAGCAAACTCTCCAATCTTAATACCTACTAACCATTCGTTAAACTTATCAAAACACTCTATTTTAAACAAAGTATTCCAAGGTAAATATCCAAGTATTAAAATAACAAGAATAAATACAAACATAACAATTACAGGCCAAGTTTTAATGTTTTTATAATCACCTTTTACTTCAGATACATTAACTTCATTACTTTCATTAAGTTCATATTTAACTTTCTTATTTTCAAGATTCTTGATATATCTATCAATAAAGAAAATAAGTAAAGCAGTACCTAGTACTAATAAAACTAATTTAGGTATCCAGTTAGCATAATCAGAAATACCAGTCATTTTTTCTATAGTAGTAGCATTATATCCATAATAACTATTAGGATCCCTAAAAGTTAAAAATAAACTAGACATAAACCCAACTAACATAGCAACAACTGTAGAACTAATAGCAACTAACTTATCATAACCAAGTAGTAATATAATTGCTACAATAAATGGTACAAATACTAATAAGACATTAACAAGTCCACAAGCAAAAGTAAGTACTGCAAATAAACCAGTAACAATAAAAATGAATAACTTACTATGTGATTTAACCTTTTGTGCAATATTATCAACTAATTTCTTATAAGCAGGAACTTCACTAATAACGCCATAAAAAGCTCCAAGTACTAATAGATATACTACAGTATCAAAGAAATAATAAAATGATTGAACAAAATTCATAAACACATCGCCAAGTGCAATCATAGAATATTTTCCTTCTAATGCCGGAACAAAATATCCAAGAATAGCAAGAATACCATTAACAGCAAGTAATGCACCTAAAATAATTAAAATTACTTTAAACAAACTATGCTTTTTCATAATAACCTCCTCTAACATTAATTATATCACAAAAGAGTTAAATGTAAAGAAAAAAAGAGAAAAAACTATAGTTTTTCCCTTATTTCAATAGGTTTTATGATTATTTTCTTTCTTTCATTGTTGGAAACAAAATAACATCTCTTATTGAATCAGATTCAGTAAATAGCATACATAATCTATCAATACCATATCCAATACCACCAGCAGGAGGCATACCATATTCTAATGCTTCAATGAAATCCATATCAATATCATTAGCTTCATCATTACCAAGTTCTCTTTCCTTAATCTGATTTTCAAATCTTTCTAATTGATCGATAGGATCATTAAGCTCAGTATAAGCATTAGCAAATTCTTTTCCACCAATAAATAACTCAAATCTATCTACAAATCTAGGATCTTCAGGATTCTTTTTAGTAAGTGGACTAATCTCAATAGGATGACCATATAAGAATGTAGGTTGAATCAAAGTATCCTCTACATATTTCTCAAAAAATAAATTAACAATATGTCCAAAACTCTTCTCATGTTCCTCAACTTCAATATGGTGTTCTTCCGCTAATTTAAGTGCTTCGTCTAAACTCATATCTTTCTTAAAGTCAATACCAGTAATCTCTTTAATAGAATCTACCATACTAACTCTTTTCCAAGGACCTTCCAAGTTAATTTCATTACCACACCAATTAAAAGTCATTCTATTAAATACCTCTTTAGCAATAGTTTGAAACATTCCTTCAGTCATATCCATCATACCATCTAAATTACTATAAGCAAGATAAGCCTCTAATTCAGTAAATTCAGGATTATGTCTAGTATCCATACCTTCATTTCTAAATACTCTGCCTATTTCATATACTGCTTCCATACCTCCAACTAAAAGTCTCTTTAATGGAAGTTCTAAGGCAATTCTAAGATACATATCTAAATCTTGTGCATTATGATGTGTACAGAAAGGCCTAGCACTAGCACCAGTAAGTAAAGTAGTAAGTACTGGTGTCTCAACTTCAACAAATCCCATACCATCCAAATAATTTTGAATACATCTTATAATTCTGGGTCTTAAAAAAGCAGCCTTTTTAGAATCTTCATTCATAATTAAATCAACATATCTTCTTCTATATCTCTCTTCAATATCAGTAAGTCCGTGAAACTTCTCAGGTAAAGGTCTAAGTGCTTTAACTAAATGAGTATATTCTAAACATTTAACAGTAAGTTCACCAGT
>USIB01000044.1 GCA_900554615.1 uncultured Mycoplasmatota bacterium
TTCCAAAAATGTGCATATTCCATTATTTCTTTAAAATCTTCATTTATATTCAACTTTATTCTCTCTCCTTACAATTATTTTAATATTATCATATTTTTTGTAAAAGAAAAAGAAACAAATAAATTATTAGGTTTTGTTATGATAAATACTTATATGCAAAAATGTAATGAAGGGCATAGTATTGCAGAATTTATGATAATTCCTAAGTATAGAAGAAACAAAATAGGTAAAAAAGTTGCTTTTGAATGCTTTGATATGTATAAAGGAAATTGGGAAGTATCACCTTCATATGGAAGTGATTCAGCATATAATTTTTGGAAGAAAGTAATAGATAAATATACAAATGATGATAATAAATTAAATGATGGTATATTTATCTTTAATAATAAATAAAGGAGTTGATAGGGATGAATGAAATTAAAACTAATATAAACTGGTACCCTGGCCATATGGCTAAGACTAAAAGAGAAATAAAAGAAAAGATAGATTTAATAGATATTGTATTTGAAGTAGTAGATGCTAGAATACCATATTCTTCTAAAAATAAAGAGATTGAAGAAATGACTAAAGGAAAACCTAGAGTTATTGTTATGACTAAGATTGATTTATGTGATAATGATAAGACTAATAAATGGATTAAATATTATGAAGATAGGGATTATATTGTAGTACCTATTGATCTAATTAATAATCCTAATACTAAGATTATATTTGATAAGATTAAACCTTTAATTGATGAAATTAATAATAAGAGAATTAGTAAGGGATTAAAACCTAGAAGAGCTAGAATACTAGTAATGGGAGTTCCTAATGCTGGTAAATCTACTTTAATAAATAGACTAGTAGGTAAGAAGAGTACTAATGTAGGTAATAGACCTGGTGTTACTAAAACCCTAGAATGGATTAGAATTAATGATAAAGTTGAACTATTAGATACTCCAGGTATATTATGGCCTAAGTTAGATGATGAAGAGGTAGCTCATAATTTAGCTAGTATGACTGCGATTAAAGAAGAAGTATTAGATTGTGAAGATATTGCTATATATATTATAAATAAAATGTTATCTGATTATCCAGATAACATTAAAGATAGATATAATATTACTAATACTGGTGATATTGTAGATATTCTTGATCAGATAGGTAAGAAAATAGGAGCATACAAAAATAATGAAACTGACTATGATAGAGTATATAAAAGAGTCATTAAAGATCTTCAAGATGGATATTTAGGAAAAGTTACTTTTGATGATATAAAATAAAAGGTATAGAAGTTTAAATCTATACCCTTTATCTTATAATATTACCAAGTATTCCATATGATATAACACTCATAATGATACTTGCAAGAATAACTCCTAGCATAATATAGATAAATGATTTCTTTTTATCCATATTTAATAATACAGCAAGACCTGCTCCTGTCCAAGCACCAGTACCAGGAAGAGGGATACCTACAAATAACATAAGTCCAATATATCCATATTTTTCTATTTGGTCTTTCTTTGATAATATCTTTTTTTCTATTTTATTTACAAACTTTTTAGTTACTTTAAACTTTTTTAACCAATTTAAAACTTTTTCTAAAAAAAGTAAAACTATAGGAATAGGAAGAGTATTTCCTACTATACTTATAATATAACCAGGTAAGAAATCAAGATTAAGAAGAGATGCTGCGAGTAAGCCTCCTCTTAGTTCTAGTAAAGGAAGCATTGATATAATAAATACTACTACCTCTTTTCCCAAACCATTAAATAAATTAATTAAACTTTCAACCATATTTTCCATAATATTTATCCTCCACTTCTAAATTATATCAAAATAATATTGATAAGTAAATTATATTATATCTATTTTACACTAGTTAATTGATTTTTAACCTATATTATTGTATAATCAATATGAAGGGATGTTATAATGTATAGATTTAAGAAAATGTTACCAAATATAATTACTATATCGAGAATTATATCATTAATATTAGGTTTTATCTTTTTTATTAAAGATAATATTCTTATATCACTAATACTATATGTATACGGTGCAGTCTCGGATAGTATAGATGGATATTTGGCTAGAAGATTAGATGCTTATTCTAAACTTGGACAATACTTAGATGCTATTAGTGATAAATTATATTTCTTGTCATTAATAATTATATTATTACTAAATAAAAAATATTTAATAATAATACCATTTATTATGGAAATAATAATATCTATAATTAATTATTTAATTATAAAGAAAAATAAAAAAGTATTTACAGAAAGAGTAGGCAAGTTTAAAACTACATTGTTTATGATAACACTAATACTTGGTATTATATCTATAAAGATTTATTCATTTATGTATCCATATATTGTATTTTTAGTATTGACAATATATTTCCATATAGAAACTATATTCGCTTATATAAATCAATATAATGGAAATAGTAGTGAAAAAAAAGTTAGTTTTAAAGGTAAGAGTATTATTGAAAGAATAAGATTATTGTTAAAAGAGTTTATATATTATATAGTTAAACCAATAAAAATTAAGTAGGAGGAAGATTATGATAGATATAAATATAATTAGAACAAATAAAGAATTAGTAAAAGAAAATATTAAAAAGAAATTTCAAGATGAAAAATTACCACTTGTAGATTCTATATATGATATGGATATTAAATATAGAAAAATTAAAACAGAAGCAGATGAAGATAGAAGTAAAGTTAATACTTTAAGTAAAGAAATAGGCTCTTTGATGAGAGATAAAAAGGTAGAAGAAGCTAACAAAATTAAAGAAGAAGTATCAAATATAAAAAAGAGAATACCAGAACTTGAAAAAGAAGAAGAAATGTTAGCAAATGAAATAAGAGAAAAAATGATGAAGATACCTAATATCATTGATGATAGTGTACCTATAGGAAAAGATGACTCAGAAAATGTTGAACTTGAAAGATTTGGTGAAGCAAAAGTACCTAGTTATGAGATTCCATACCATGCTGATATTATTACTAGACTTGGTGGACTTGATAAGGAGTCTGCGGGCAGAACAAGTGGTAATGGCTTTTATTACTTGATGGGTGATATAGCAAGACTTTCTAGTGCAATGTTATCTTATGCTAGAGATTATATGATAGATAGAGATTTTATATACTGTATTCCACCATTTATGATAAGAAGTGATGTAGTTGATGGTGTTATGTCTTTTGAAGAAATGGATGCTATGATGTATAAAATAGAGGGAGAAGATTTATTTTTAATTGGTACTAGTGAACACTCTATGATTGGTAAGTTTAAAGATCAACTTATTAAAGAAGATAAACTTCCTATTACTATGACTTCTTATTCTCCTTGTTTTAGAAAAGAAGTAGGAGCTCATGGTATTGAAGAGAGAGGTATATATAGAGTACATCAATTTGAAAAACAAGAAATGATAGTATTATGTAAACCTGAAGAATCTATGGATTGGTATAATAAAATGTGGAAATATACTGTAGAAATATTTAGAAATATGAATATTCCTGTTAGAACAATAGAATGCTGCTCAGGTGATTTAGCAGATCTTAAAGTTAAATCTTGTGATGTAGAAGCATTCAGCCCTAGACAAAATAAATACTTTGAAGTTGGATCTTGTTCAACACTAGGAGATGCTCAAGCAAGAAGATTATCTATAAGAGTAAAAGGTGAAAATGGTAATTATTATCCACATACTTTAAATAATACTGTTCTTGCTAGTACTAGAGCCTTAATAGCACTTATTGAAAATAATTACAATGAAGATGGTAGTATTACTATTCCAGAAGTATTAAGACCTTATATGGGTAATAAAGAGAAAATAGAAGTTAAATAAAATACAGGTGCATTTACAGGTGCATTTTTGATAGGAGAGGAATGAGAGATTTGAAAGATAAAATAAGAAAGTTTATGATAGGTAGATATGGAGTAGATGAAGTATATAAACTACTACTAGTTATATGTTTTATCTTACTTGTTATTAATACTTTTGTTAATAATGATATTATTAGAATAATAGAAGTATTACTTTTAGTTATTATATTCTTTAGATTTTCTTCTAAGAACATTGCTAAAAGAAAAAAAGAAAATGATTTTTATTTAAAAATTAGAAATAAAATTACTAGTATCTTTAATTATAATAAGAAAAAATATGATGATAGAAATACTCATATGTATAAGAAATGTCCTAAATGTAAACAAAAAATCAGATTACCATTAAAAAAAGGAGAACATACTGTTAAATGCCCTAAGTGTGGTAATAAATTTGATGTCAAGTGTAAGAAAGATGAAAAGATTAAAGTAGAAATAGTTAAATAATTACATTTATAAATAAACTTAAGAAGTTATATTATATTCTTAAGTTTATTTTAGTTATATATAATTATAAGAATATTGAAAATTATCTTTTAAACTACTTGAAAAAATATCAATTTTATAGTATATTTAATTATAGAGTACGGAGCGTGTGATATGAAAGAAAAGTTTAATGAAATAATTCATAGTAAAAAGATAATAGTAATATTAATAGTAGTATTAATTGTTTTAGTAGGAGCGGCTTCTACCTATGCATGGTTTACTTGGAGTAGTACTAATAATACTTCTCTTACTATGTCTATTGGCGAACTAGCAGATGTTACTTTTTCAAGTGGCAATGATATTAGTACTACTTCACTAGCACCAGTATTTAATTATACTGATGGTGAAAAAACTACTTTTACTATTAGAAATAAAACTGATACAGAAATATCATATAAAATATTACTAAATATTACTTCAATAGCAGATGAACTTAAAAGTAGTAGTCTAAAATATAAATTATTAAATAATAATACTGTAGTAGCAGAAGGAGATTTTAGTAATATAACAAGTAATAGTAGTACTTCTATATATAATGGAACTTTAAGCAATGGAAGTGTTAGTTTTACTTTCTATTTATACATAGACGGTAATATAGAAAATGATTTAGTTTTAATGGGTAAAAGTTTAATTGGCAATATTATGATAGAGGCAAGTAAATCTTCAAATACAATAGTGGATTATGTAACTGATTTATATACAAATGCTGCAAAAACAGAGATTACTAATAATGGCATTATATATAATTATGCGAAATCTGTTGCACTGATGAATGATAGGTTAGGTAATTCTAGTACTGATATAGATAGTGGAAATATAAGATATTATGGAGCAAGTCCTAATAATTATATATATTTTAATTGTGATGATTATTCAAATCAAACAAGTGATACATGTGAGTTATGGAGAATAATTGGAGTTTTTAATGAGGAAACACCAAGTGATGATGGCACTTATGTGACAGAAAAGAAAATCAAAATAATTAGAAATACTAGTATTGGTGCATTTTCTTTTGATAATGTTCCAACTGCGGGGGGTATTGGAACTCATGCATGGGTAGATTCGAAAATAATGAAGCTGCTGAACTCAGGTTATGAAGGTCAAACAGGTGGAAGTTTATATTGGAATAGACAAACAGGTGAATGTTATTCAGGAAGATCGGCAAACGAGACTAAAACTTGTGCCTTAGCAAATGTAGGATTAAAAAATGATGTAACAAAGAATATGATATCTGATACAAAATATACATTACGTGGATGGAATGTTTTTCAAGTGTTTTCAGATCAGATATATACTTATGAAAGAACAACTGGTCAAGGATATAATTCATCTTCTAAAATTTCTTGGGATGGTAAAGTGGCACTAGCGTATCCAAGCGATTACGGATATGCTGCTGATTTGGAACTATGTACAGTCAATCTTTCTAGTTATAATGATAATAATTGTGTTTCTAACAATTGGATGAAAGCTGTATTAACAAAAGGTGCATGGGGATGGTTTATAACTCCAAAGAATGATTTATCAAATGGTGCATGGTTTGTTATTAGTACAGGTAGTGTTACTTATACTAATGTTTTTAATGAATATAATATTGTTCCAACGTTTTATATTAATTCTAGTTTGGAAATTAAAGATGTAGATGGTGATGGATATGGAACAGCAGATAATCCATATCAACTTGCTGTTTAATATAAAATAATAAAGAAAGAAAAGAGGTAATTAAAATGAATGAACAAAACTATGATCAAGAGATGATGATGAAACAAAAAATTGAAAAGAGAGAAAAAGTAGATACAATACTTGCCTATGTTATCTTAGGTATACTAGTACTTAGCATTATTATCATTACATACTTAAAGTTTGTAAAGAAGAGTGATGCAGGAGATGAATATACTGTTACCTATGCTACAATTAGTGATGTTGCCAGCGGGCTTAATAACTCCGATTTAGGAGTTACCGCTGCTGTAACAGATAGAGCAATAAATATTACAAAAGATAATTTTGACATTACTGTGTCACTAATCAATAATAATGAACTCGAATTTAAATATTCTAAAGATAATAAGGATATGGTTACCTCTATTTACAAAGAGGTATTAAAGAATCTTTGTACTTTTTATGGTAATAGTGATAGTGAATGTACTAGTACTGTTAATGCTATTAATGAAGAATCTAATATTAGTGGTATAAGATTTTTAAAAGATGGAGATAATACTAGTGTATATATTAATATTTTAAGTAGTATATCACTTCCTGATGGAAATAAAAAAGTATATAATGAAGAAACAATAACAGATGTGTCTTTTAATGATTACGAACTTAAAATGAGTGATGCAGAGGTTACTAATATTACTGTTAATAAAAATGATAATAATACAGTATTCATTGGTAATATAAAAAATCTTGGTAGTAGTAAATATAGTATTAAAATTAAATTATATGATAAAGATGGAAAAATTATTAGAGAGACTAGTCAAGAATATAATACAGAAAATAGATTTGAAATTACTTTTGATTATAATGATAGTTTGAATAAAGATAGTATAGTAAGATATAGTATAAGCATAAATAGATAGAGGAGGCTTATATGAGTACACATATAGAAAGCAAAAAAGAAGATATTGCTAATATAGTTCTTATGCCAGGAGATCCCAAAAGATGTGAGTACATTGCAAAAAACTTTTTAGCAGGAGCCCATATCATTAATAATGTCCGAGGTATGACAGCATATACTGGCAATTATAAAAATAAAAGAGTAACAATATTTCCTTCGGGAATGGGATGCCCTAGTATGGGAATTTACTCTTATGAGTTATTTAAAGAATATAATGTTGATTATATAATTAGAATAGGAACAATGGGTAGTTATACCAACTTAAAATTAAAAGATATAGTACTCGTAGATAATTCCATTACTAATTCTAGTTATGGAAGATATCTGTGTAATTATCCTAATGTTAATATTAATGGAGACTTTGATATTAATAATTTAATCGACAATACTGCAAGAAGTCTTGGTATAAATATCAATAGAGGTAATATATATTGTTCAGATGTATTTTATGAAGTAAATAATGACTTTAAAGAGAAAGTAAAAAATTATAATGTACTTGGTGTTGAAATGGAATCATTTGCACTATTTATGAATGCTAAATTATTAAATAAAAGAGCTTCAACTCTACTTATGGTAAGTGATAGTTTTATATTTACAGAAAAATTATCCAGTATAGAAAGAGAACAAGGACTTGATAAATTAATTACATTAGCACTAGAGACAAGTTTAAAATTATAAAACTGGAACATACTATAGGGGAGAGGTGATATAATGATGTTTGAGACAATTAATATGGGAGGTTATAACCTTCATTTGATTAAAACTAAAAAGTTTAAAACAATAACTATAGATGTAGATTTTTATAATAATATTAAGAAAGAAGAAATTACTAAAAGAAACTTACTAAAGATGGTACTATTAGATTCTAGTAATAACTATAGAACAGAAAAAGAATTAATCGTAGAGAGTGAGAACTTATACGATATCAAAGTATCATCTGGTATATCTAGAATAGGTAATTTTAGTAATCTATCTTTTCAGACAAAGTTTTTGAATGAAAAGTATACTGAAAAGAATATGAATAAAGAATCTATCATCTTTTTTCTTGATTTAATATTTAATCCATATGCAAATAATAATATGTTTGTTAGTATTGATAAACAAAAGAATAGATTAAGACAAGATATACTTAGTATAAAAGATAATAAAATAAAATATTCAGCATTAAAATTAATGGAGAAAATGAAGAATAAACCATACTCATATAATACTTTTGGTTATATAGAAGATATAGATGATATAAATGGAAAAGCATTATATGAATACTATAAGAAAGTACTTAGAGAAGATAAAATAGATATTTTTGTATTAGGAGACTTTCAATCTAATGATATAAAAGAAATATTTAAAGAGTATTTTAAGATAGATACATTTAAAAAAGATAATAAAAAAGTATTAGTAGAAGAATTACCAGTAAGAAAGAGAGTAGTTAGATATAGAGAATATGATAATGTTAATCAGGCTCAATTATTAGTTCTATGTAGTTTAAATAACTTAACCGATTACGAGAGAAAATATGTTATTAAATTATATAGTGAGTTGCTAGGAGGTAGTTCTAGTTCTGTATTATTTAATACAGTAAGAGAGAAAAGTGGTTACTGCTACTACATAAACTCTTCAGTTAAGGCATATGATAATATCCTAGTTATTAATTCTGGTGTTGAATCACAAAATATAGATAAATGTATTAAACTAATAAAGAAATGTTTAAAAGATATATCTAGTGGTAAGTTTAGTGATGATGATATGATGTCTGTTAAGAATACAGTAATATCCGCGATTAAGTCTAATCGAGACAATCCAATTAGTATTATTAATACTTACTTTTCTAAGGTATTAGTAGGTAGTGGTAGTGATGAAGAGAGGATAGAAGGATTTAATAAAGTAACTAAAGAAGATATAATAAAAGTAAGTAAGAAAGTTTCTTTTCATACTATATTAACATTAGAGGCTAAGGAGGGGGAAAATGGAGAAGATTAGGATTAAGAAGTTAGAGGAAGATGTATATTATGAAAAGTTAGATAATGGATTAGAAGTATTTCTATATAATAAAGATGATGTCTTTACTAATTATGTTACTTTTACTACAAAATATGGATCAGTATATAATGATTTTATTCCGATAGGAGAATCAGATATAAAATCATTTCCTAAGGGAATTGCTCATTTCTTAGAACATAAAGTATTCGCAGAAAAAAAAGACCCTCAACCAATGGAGTTCTTTGCTAAGTCAGGTTCCATTTGTAATGCTTATACTACTTTTAGAAATACGACATATTTATTTTATGCTACTAAAGACTTAAAAGAAAATATAGAATATTTACTTAATTATGTGCAAAATATTTATTTGACAGAAGAGTCAGTTGAAAAAGAAAAGGGTATTATATCAGAAGAAATTCATATGTATGAAGATAGACCAACTGAAGTTTTATTTGAGAAAGTTAGACTTAATACTTTAAAATCTAATCCTTATCGTAATAGTATTATTGGTACTACTGATGATATTAATAGTATTACTAAAGAAGATTTAGAGACTTGTTACCATACATTTTATAATCCTTCTAATATGTTTATGGTTGTTACTGGTTCTTTTAATCCAGAAGAGATTATGTCTTTGATTAGAGAAAATCAGAGTAAGAAGGTATTTAAAAAAGAAGAAAGTATTAAAGTTAAAGAATTTAAAGAAGATGATAAAGTAGTTAAAGAAAAAGAGATAATTCATTTGAATACTAATATTCCTAAGGCGGCTTATACTCTTAAGATTCCTCTTAAGAATATTAAACTAACGAGAAGAGAACTTCATTTGTATATTTATATTTTGTTTACTACTTTGTTTGATGAGACTAGTTCTTTTGATGAAGAGAATAAAAAGAATGGTATTATTAATAATACTACTTATGTTAGTTTACTTAATACTAATACTCATTTACTTATTTCTTTAATTAATGAAACTGAGAAGTATGAAGAATTTTTAGATAATTTAAAGAAGAGACTTGATAATTTAGAAATTAGTGAGAAGGACTTTAATAGAAAGAAGAAAGTACTTATTAGTAATGAAATATTTGCTTATGATAATGTTGAGAATATTAATGATATTATAATGGATAGTATTATTTATAATAAGAGTATTGAAAATGATCCTATAGGTATTATTGATAGTTTATCTATAAAGGGTTTACTTGATTTAATTAAGAGGCTTGATATTAGTAATGCTAGTACTGTTATTGTTAAGAAATAGTTATGGCTATTTCTTTTTATATCCTCTTAAGCCATATAAGATATTGTCTTAAGAGGTATGATAGAGCCTAGGTCTCTATCATAAATAATATTGTTTTATATAGACATATGTATGTATATAATAAAATAAAAAATATACTAAAAGTATATTGACTAAATGGTATGGTTATAGTACAGATAATATCTGTGGTAACACTTAAAGGTGCTTGTCTCTCCAAAATCTTAGTAATTCTAAGAGGAAGGAGTGATTCTATGATGAAAGAACTTTTTTACTTCTTAAGGGGCTCTAAGGTTTGAGTAGTGGACTCTGTTGTAAGTTTAATTACAATAGTTTTCTTATTTGT
>USIB01000045.1 GCA_900554615.1 uncultured Mycoplasmatota bacterium
GATAAAATTGTAAAATTCAAAGACAAAGAAAGACATCAATTATTCTTAGAACCAGAAAGTCTTTATTATGATGATATATACTTACAAGGTTTCTCAACAAGTATGCCAAAAGACATCCAAGAAAAAATGGTTCATTCATTACCCGGATTAGAAAATGCCGAAATATTAAAATATGCCTATGCCATTGAATATGATGCTATCTATCCTACCCAAATAAATGCCTCATTAGAAACAAAAGTATTAGAAAACCTATTTACCGCAGGACAAATAAATGGAACAAGCGGATACGAAGAAGCAGCAGCACAAGGACTAATTGCTGGAATAAATGCTTCATTAAAACTAGAAGGAAAAGAACCATTAATATTAAAGAGAAATGAAGCTTATATAGGTGTACTAATAGATGATTTAGTAACCAAAGGAACAAGAGAACCATATCGTATGCTAACATCAAGAGCAGAGTATCGCTTACTTCTAAGACATGACAATTCCGATTTGCGTCTAAGAGAATATGGAGCACAAGTAGGTTTGATAACAGGAGAAAAATATCAAAAGTTCCTAGAAAAGAAAAGTAATATAGAAGAATTAAAAACAAAACTAAAAGAGACAAAAGTAGTAGTAGATACAGAAAAAAGAAGAACAGGAATGACAATATATGACTACTTGAAGAATCCGTTAGCGGACCTAAAAAGTATCATAAAAGAAAATAATTTAGATTTAAATTACGAAGAAGATGTAATAGAAGAAGTAGAAATTCAAATAAAATATGAAGGTTACATAAAGAAAGTCGAAAGAGAAGCCGAAAAGATGTTAAAAAACGAAGAGAAACAAATACCAGAAGATATAAACTATGATTTAGTTCCTAATTTAGCAAGTGAAGCAAGACAGAAATTAAAAGAAGTAAGACCACTAACAATAGCCCAAGCCATAAGAATAAGTGGCGTAAACCCTTCAGATATTTCAATATTATTAGTATATTTAAGGAAACAATATAATGAATAAAGAAACACTAAAAAAAGAATTAAAAAAACTAAATATAAAATTAAAAGAGACAACATTAAATATGCTTGATGATTATTATAAAATATTGGTTGAAGAAAATACAAAATACAATTTAACAAGAATAACAAAAGAAGAAGATGTTTATTTAAAACATTTCTATGATAGTCTAACAATAACAAAAATAATAAATATAAATAATCAAAGCGTATGTGATTTAGGCTCAGGAGCAGGCTTCCCAGGCTTAGTATTAGGAATAAGTTTTCCAAGTGCAAAAATAACATTAATAGAATCAAATGGAAAAAAATGTAACTTTCTAAGATTAGTAAAAGAAAAATTAAATCTAAATAATGTAGAAATAATAAATGCAAGAATAGAAGAATATGCCAAAGAAAATAGAGAAGTATATGATATAGTAACAGCAAGAGCAGTTGCTCCTCTAAAACATTTATTAGAGTATGGTGTTCCACTAGTAAAAGAAAAAGGATATTTTATAGCAATGAAAGCAAAAGTAGAAAATGAAGAAGAAAATATAGAAAACTATTTAAATAAATTAAATATAGTAGAAGAAAATAGAATAGTATTTAATCTTCCATACGAAAATAGCGTAAGGACATTAATAAAATATCAAAAAGAAAAAGTAACAGATAAAAAATATCCAAGAAAATATAGTGAAATATTAAAGAGAGATATATAAAAGTATCTTTCTTTTAATTTATTATTCCCTCTAAGCCCAAAGTCTTTGAGGGTTGACATCAGCCCAAAAAATGTCTGCTGTCAATGTATCAACCATACATATCATATATAAGATAGTGATATATATCCAAAATAAACACCAAATATATAAAAAATTATCAAAATATCTTGTAAAAATCCCAAAATTATAGTATTATTATAGTAGGAGAAAAGAGATTAAAGAGGGTGAGATAACTATGAAAATGAATAAAGAAGTAGTAATGGTAAGACTTTCTGATATAATACCAAATAGATTTCAACCAAGATTAACATTTGATGAAGAGGCTTTAACCGAACTGTCAAACTCAATAAGAGAGCACGGAATAATACAGCCATTAATACTAAGAGATTTAGGAAGTAAGTACGAAATAATAGCAGGAGAAAGAAGATATAAAGCATCGGCATTAGCGGGCTTAACAGAAGTTCCAGCCATAATAGGTTCAATGGATGACCAAACAAGTGCCGAATTAGCCCTAATAGAAAATATTCAAAGAAAAGATTTGTCTGCTATCGAAGAAGCAAAATCATATAAAAAGATATTAGATATGGGCAATTTCACTCAAGAAGAATTAGCCAAGAGAATGGGAAAAAGTCAGTCAACAATTGCCAATAAAATGAGATTATTATCTTTAACAAATGAAGTACAAGTAGCACTTATGAACAATTTAATATCAGAAAGACACGCAAGATGCCTTCTTCAAATAAAAGATGAAGACTTACAAAAACAAGTACTAAATAAAATAATAACAGAAAGAATAAATGTTAGAGATACAGATGAATATGTAAAAAATCTACTTGGAATATCAAAAGATACACCTTCCCCAGAAGAGCCAAATAAAGAACATATTGATTTAACTGCACCAATTGATAACACAATAAATCCACTATATAATATACCAGTAGTAGAATCAGTACCAGAAGAAAAAGAGGATGAAAATCCAAATGTTTACACACAGACAAAAAATATAGATTTTATTAATATAAATAATTTAGATAATGAAGAGGAAGTAGTAGAAGAACAAGTTCCAACAATAGAAGTACAAGAAGAAAGGAATATAAATAAAGTGCAAAACCCAGAGATAATGACAATTAACGATGAAAGACCAGTAGAAAATGTAAGCACAGATAATATGTCAAAAATAAAGTATGCTACTGCTATTAGACTTGCAAAAGATACAGTAGAAGACATAAAAACAGCAGGATATGAAGTATCACTAGAAGAATTAGATACACCAAATAATTATCAAATAATAATAAAAATACAAAAATAAGAATAAAAAAAGAAAATATCACTCATAACATAAATGAAAGGGTGATATTTTTAATGAAAAAAATAATAATAATACTAACAATAATAACATCAGTATTAATATATATAGAAATAAAAGATAAAGAAGTAATAATACCATCTTCTGCCATTAGATTAAGAGTAATACCAAATAGTAATTCAGTAGAAGACCAAAATATGAAAAACAAAGTAAAAAAATATTTAGAAAAAAACACATACACTTTATTAGAAGACACAACTACTATAGAAGAAGCAAGGACAATAATAACAAATAATCTAAATGATATAGATACATCAGTAAATAAAATATTTAAAGAAAATAATTACAATATGAATTATGATATAAACTTTGGTTATAATTATTTTCCAGAAAAAGAATATAAAAAAGTAAAATACAAAGAAGGATATTATGAATCAGTAGTTATTACTATTGGTAAAGGCGAAGGAGACAACTGGTGGTGCGTATTGTTTCCTAATCTATGTTTAGTAGACTTAGAAAATACAGAAGATGTAGAATACAAATCATGGGTATCAGAACAGATAAATAAAATATTTTAATATAAAAGGCATATAAATAAATAGGTGATAAAATTGAAAATAATAACAATAATTTTAATAGCAGTCAGCCTATCAATGGATGCCTTTTCATTATCTCTAATATATGGAACACAAGGAATAACAAAGAAACATAAAATAATATTATCATTAATAGTGGGAGCATACCATTTCATAATGCCATTATTAGGAGTAACAATAGGAAAAATAATAACTAGCAAAATAATAATTAACACCAATTTAATCGTGGGTATAATACTAATATTAATATCGATAGAAATGATAATATCAAGTTTTAAAAAAGAAGAAAAAAGTTTTCTGCTAACTATTCCAAGTTATCTAATATTTGGCTTATCTGTAAGTATAGATAGTTTAACAACAGGAATAGGATTATCTTTAATAACAAATAAATATGTAATATCCTCTTTAATATTTGCTATAACAAGCCTATCATTTACATATTTAGGAGTAAACATAGGAGACAAATTAAATCAAAAATATGGAAAAATGTCTACAATAATAGGCGGAACAATTCTCTTATTATTAGGAATTCTCTACGCACTAGGAGATATTTAATTAATTATAAAAAAACAAAAAATGTAAATGTCAAATAAAATAACAAAAAAAACTATTAATTTTCCAATAAATATGATACAATAACTTTGATTTAAAGAAGTGAAACCCAAAGCAATATTTCACTAATAAAGTTAAAAGGAATATAATAAAGTAAGAGGAGAGAAATAAGATATGCCAAAAATAAAAATAGAAGGTGGAAACAAGTTATCAGGAGTAATAGAAGTATCAGGGTCAAAAAATAGTGCAGTTGCCTTAATACCAGCCGCAATCTTATGTGATGAAGAAGTAGAAATAAGTAATATACCAAATATTTCAGATGTTGATTCCTTAGAGGAAATACTAACATATTTAAATGCCACAATCATAAGGAAAAAAGATAGTATAGTAATAAATTCAAGTAAAATAATAAATAAAGAAATACCAGAAGAAATGTCTCAAAAATTAAGAGCATCTTATTACTTTATGTCATCATTATTAGGAAAATATAAACAAGTTGAGATGTACTTTCCTGGTGGATGTTCAATAGGAGAAAGACCAATAGACCAAACATTAAAAGCCTATCGTTCATTAGGAGCCACTGTAATAGAAGAAGGAAATAGATATAAAATAACAGCAGAAGAGTTACATGGAAGTAAAATATATTTAGATATGCCAAGTGTAGGAGCCACAATAAATGCTATATTAGTAGCAACAAAGGCTAAAGGAACAACAACAATAGAAAACGCTGCTAAAGAGCCTGAAATAGTAAATGTAGCAACACTTTTAAATAATATGGGTGCTAAAATAGTGGGAGCAGGAACAGATACCATAAAAATAAAAGGAGTAGATTATTTACATAAAGCATTTCATGAGGTAATACCAGATAGAATAGAAGCCGGAACATATTTAATAATAGGTGCTCTATTAGGAGAAAATCTAACAATAAAAAAAATAATACCATCACACATAGAATCATTAACATCAAAGTTAATAGAAGCCGGAGTAGATTTAAACATAAAAGAAGATGAGATTACAGTAAATGCAAAAGATAAATATAGAGCAGTTAGCATAAAGACACAACCATATCCAGGTTTCCCAACAGACTTACAACAACCAATGATACCTTTCCTTACAAAATGTAGAGGAACAAGTATAGTAGAAGAGACAATATACGAAAATAGATTTCAAAATATATATGATACCAATCGTATGGGTGCAAACATAATAGTAAAAAATAATAAAATAGCAAGAATAAAAGGAGTAACACCTCTGCACGGAAAAAATGTAACAGCAACAGATTTAAGAGGAGGAGCCTCTATGCTAGTATGTGGCTTAATTGCAGATGGTACTACAACAATAGACAATATAAAATATATACTAAGAGGATATGACAATATTTGTGAAAAGTTATCCCGAGTAGGTGCTAAAATAGAAATAATATAAATATACTTAATTAGGTGAACTATGAAAAAAGTAATATTAATATTAATTCTTTTTTTATCCTGTTATTTCATATACAACTTCACGAAAGATGACAGAGTATCATATCTCACATTAGGAGATTCTCTATCCAAAGGAACCACAGAATATGGAGTAGTAAACAAAGGCTATAGCGATTATATAAAAGAATATTTAAAAGAAAATAGAAAACTAAAAGATTACAATAAAACATTTACATCAAACGATTATAGAATACTAGATATAATAAAAATACTATCATATAATGAAAAAAAAGACAATTATTCATTAAATAGATTAATAAAAGAATCAGATATAATAACAATCTCTCTAGGAATGACAGAAATATATAATAAAATAGAAAAGAAAGATCAAAATATATATACATATATAGATACAATGATAAATGATTATACAAAGATACTAGATTATATAAAAAAGTTTCCTCACCAAGAAGTAATAATATTAGGTTACTATAACACATTAGGAGTTTCAAATGATATTTTCGATTATGCAAATTATAAATTAGAGAAAGAATGCAAAGAAAGAGGATTTACCTATATTGAATTATCAAAAACACTAGATAATAATCCAATTTATTTCTCAAAAAAGAACACTTTTATCCCAAATATTGAAGGTTACGAAAAAATTTCACAAATAATAGTTGAAAAAATAAAAAATAACTGATATAATATACAATGTAATTTTATTACTATGACATTTGTCATGGCGGAAGGAGAGATAAAAATGAAGAAAAATATTCATCCAAATTATGTAGAAGCAACAGTAACATGTGCATGTGGAAATACATTTAAAACAAAATCAACAGAAGAAAATATCCAAGTTGAAGTATGTTCAAAATGTCATCCATTCTATACAGGAAAACAAACACTAGGATCTAAAAAAGGACAAGTTGAAAAGTTCAATAAAAAATTTGGTTTTGATACTCAGAAATAATGTGATTAAGTCACATTTTTTTTGTATAATAGGAACTTGAGACTTAACTGGTGCTATTTTATTACACGACTAAAAGTGGGACGACTGTCTCACTTTTTAAAATGTTTACAAGTAGTCATGAAAGTACAAGTCTTTCTTGTAACGTATATAAATTATTTACTATCTTTTCAATATCATTTACATACTCTTTCTATAATTACTTTCTTGATATTATAAAACAATTGATTAACAAATGTAAAAGTATTTTTTTATAAAAACATGCAAAAATAAGCAAACAATTGTACTAAAATATATTGACAGCATTTTAAGAGTGTGATATCATTTATATGTAGGATGGTGAGGTTAATGTTTAGAGCATATAAGTTTAGATTTTATCCTAATAAGGAACAAATAGAGTTAATGAATAAAACCTTTGGAAGTAGTAGATATGTATATAACTACTACTTAGATAAGATGAAAAATAATGGCTATGTATCTGCTTATACTAATATAAAAGATTATACTAGTACTTTAAAATATGAGGCAGTATTCTTACAAGAAATAGATAGTATTGTAATAAGACAGTCTCTCTTTAATTTAGATAATGCTTATAAAAGATTATTTAATAAAACAGGAGGATATCCTAAGTTTAAAAGTAAATATAATAGAAATAGTTATAATACTACTGCTGTATACAACAACTATAAAGATAAAGAATATTGTAACATAGAATTAGATTTAATTAATAGACAAATAAAATTACCAAAATTAAAATGGGTAAAAGTTAGAGGATATAGAAATATAGATAATATTAATGGTAAAATAAAAAGTGCCACTATATCAAGAGAATCAAATGGTAAGTATTATGTATCAGTTTTATATGAAATGTATGATATATTACCAAAAATAAAACCTAGAACTATTGTAGGAATAGATTTAGGTGTAAAAAAGTTATTAACTTTATCAGATGGAACAACTTATGATAATAATAAGTATATAGATAAATATGAAAAAAGAATAAAAAGAAAACAAAGAGAATTATCAAGAAAAGAAAAAGATAGTAAAAATTATTACAAATGTAAAAAAGAACTAGCAATACTTTATAGTAAACTTTCTAATGCTAGAAAGCACTATATTCATAAAATAACTAAAGATATAACTGATGAATATGATATTATTACTTGTGAAAAATTAAAAACTAAAGAGATGATTATTAAAGGTAAAGATAGTAAACTATCTAGTAAAATAAATGACGCTACATTTAATGAAATAATAAGACAACTCCAATATAAATCAAAATATAAAGGTAAAGAGTTTTATCAAATAAATACATACTATCCATCTAGTCAAATATGTAGTAGGTGTGATAATCAAGATAGAAGATATAAAGATTTAACAAGAAGGGAATATAAATGTCTTAAATGTAATCAGAAATTAGATAGAGATTTAAACGCAAGTATAAATATTATGTTTGAAGGATTAAAATTATATATGAAGAATTATGCTAAAATATAGAGAACGAACAAGATTTCTTAATAATTAAGAAATGAGTACGGTAGCGACTATCGGATTTTAAGTCTGCGGAGAAGTCTGGGTACAGGGTCTAAGAAACAGAAATCACATCACTGTGAAGTGATGTAAAGCAAATTTATTTGCTTATTTGTTCCAAAGTGTAAAATAATTAAAAATTCACAACAAAGTGTAAAATAATAAAAAATACATTTTCAAAAAGATAAAAATATGTTATTATTATTGTAATAGGAAAGTGATAGATATGAAGAAAATATTGTCTAAATTAGATAAGCCTTTACTTGTTGTAACTTTTATCTTTTTTGTTTTTGGATTATTAATGATACTTAGTGCTTCTTCTATGGAATCATATATGAGATATAATTATAGTCCATATCATTATTTTGTTAGACAAGCATTATTCTTAATAGTAGGTATGTTTATATTTTTCTTTTGTATTATATTTCCTACAAGAAATTATAAGAAATTAAGACTTGATAAAGTAATTATTGGTATTATTATGTTAGCGTTAATTGGTCTTCCATTTGTTGGACATTCTGCTAAAAACGCGGTTAGTTGGTATCAGATAGGACCTGTTATGATTCAACCTTCGGAGTTTGCTAAAGTAGCAGTAATACTTTATCTTAGTATTTATTATGAAAGAAATAAAGATAATTTAGATAATCAGTGGAATATTATTAAACCAATTATTATTGCTTTAATAATTACTGCTTTGGTTGTTATACAACCAGATATGGGAACTGCTGCTATTATAGGGGTTATTACTATTATGATGTTTTATGCTGTACCAATAGATAATAAATATCGAGGTATATTTAATAAATTATTTATAGGGGGAGTAGTAGTAGTTATATTAGTATTAATAACTACTGGGGCTAGTTTTCTAAAAGATTATCAAAAAGAGAGATTTAACTTTACTTATCCATGTGAGAGATATCAAGAAAAGACGGGATATCAAGTATGTAATAGTTTGATTGCTTTAAAGAATGGTTCTGTTAATGGACAAGGACTTGGTAAGTCTACTCAGAAATATTTATATTTACCTGAATCTTATACTGACTTTATTTTTCCTATAATAGTAGAAGAGTGGGGATTAATCGTAGGTATTGTTATTATTTTTGCTTATGCTTTTGTATTATTTAGAATTATTAGAATAGCAAGAAGGGCAAGTAATTTAAGAGGAAGTTTAATTTGTTACGGAGTATTTGTATATTTACTTACTCATATAATGGTTAATTTATTTGGTGTAATGGCTTGGTTTCCTTTAACAGGAGTACCACTTCCATTTTTATCATATGGAGGTAGTTATACTATTTGTTTAATGATTTCTATGGGATTGGTACAAAGGGTAGCAATTGAATCTAAAAAAAATACTAAATAGTATATCATTTGTATTTGACTAAACAAATAACAAATGATATACTTTATATAGAGTATATAGTATGGAAGGTGACTATTTATGAATGAAAATAAAATAGATAAGAAAATTAAAACATATGGACTAGTATTAGGAATAGTACTATTTGTTCTTTTAATAGCGGGTTTTACTTATGCTGCTTTAAATTGGAGAAGTAGTAATATAGTAATATCAGGTAATACTGAATGCTTGGATATAGAGTCAACTAAAGGTAGTGATATTACAGGAGAAGAGTTATTATTACTAGATGAATCTTCTATTATAAATAATAATAAAATTACTATTAAAGAAGGTATGGTAGTTACTAATGTAACTGCTAAAATAAAGAGTGGTTGTACTATAGCAGGATATATGACTCTTAATTTAAATGTTACTAGTTTAAATAGTGCATTTACTTCTAGTGGTAATAGTGCAGGTGCTTTAAAGTATGTAGTAGCAACATATAATCCTACTACTTATCCTACAGTAAATGCTAGTACTTTAAAAGATAAGAGTTTTGATATGGATTTAAATGCTAATTATCTTAATCCACATAGTATTACAAGTACAGGAACTATTAAATTAAAAGAAAAACAATTATCTACTAGTGAAACGGTATCTTATCTAATTATATTTTATATAGATGGTAATCTTGCTAATAATGACGCAGCAGGTACTAGTAATAATTTTACTACTAGTATAACAGCGGAAGTAACGCAAGGAACAACAGCTGGAATAGTTACTGAAAATGTTAATGCTGTAGATTTTATAACTAACTTATATACTAATGCTATTAAAACTCCTAAAACTGTAAATAGTATTGAATATAATTTAGCTTCTTCAGTATCACTAATGAATGATAGACTAGGAAGTATGTCTACTGGAATAGATGCAGGTAATATAAGATATTATGGGGCAACACCAAATAACTATATATACTTTAATTGTGATGATTATTCTAATCAAATATCAAGTACATGTGAAACATGGAGAATAATAGGAGTATTTGAAGGAAAAGTAAAG
>USIB01000046.1 GCA_900554615.1 uncultured Mycoplasmatota bacterium
GAAGGACTTGGTAATAAGTTTTTATCACATATTAGAGAAGTTGATGCTGTTGTGGAAGTAGTTAGATGTTTTGATGATGAGAACATTATTCATGTTGATGGTAGTGTTGACCCAATTAGAGATATTGAAGTTATTAATGTAGAACTTGTTTTATCTGATTTAGAGATTGTTACTTCTAGAATTAATAAGATTGGTAAGAAAGCAATGACTACGAAGAATAAAGATGATGTTAAAGAAATAGAATTATTAGAAAGAATTAAAGAAGCATTAGAGAGTAATATTCCAGTTAGAAAGTTAGGTTTAGATGAGGAAGAGAAGAAATTAATTAGTTCTTTTAACTTGATTACTTTAAAACCTATTATTTATGCTTTAAATGTAGAAGATAGTGATATTAATACTGGTAATGATTATACTAAGTTAGTAGAAGATTATGCTAAAAAAGAGGGTAGTGAGACTGCAATTATATGTGCTAAGTTAGAGAGTGAGTTATCTGAACTTGATGAAGAAGAGAAGAAGTTATTTTTAGATGATTTAGGTATTAAAGAGAGTGGAGTGGAGAGACTAATTAATAAGACTTATGATTTACTTGGTCTTGCAACATTCTTTACTGTTGGTAAGGATGAGGTTAGAGCTTGGACTTTTAAGAAAGGCTCTAAGGCTCCTGAATGTGCTGGTATTATTCATTCTGATTTTGAGAAGGGTTTTATTAAGGCAGAGGTTATGTCTTATAGTGATTTAGTTAATGCTGGGTCTGAACTTAAGGTTAGGGAACTTGGTAAGGCTAGAATTGAAGGTAAAGAATATATAATGCAAGATGGGGATATTTGTCATTTTAGATTTAATGTGTAGTAGGAAAGGATAATTATGAAGAATAGATGCGATATTGATAAGAAGTATACTTGGGATTTGGATGTTATTTATAGTGATATGAGTTCTTTTGATAAGGATTATGATAAGGCTAAGAGGCTTATTAAAAGACTTGGTAGTTTTGAGAAGAAGATGATAACTAATAGTGGTAATTTTTATAAGACTATTAAGTTATATTTTGATATTGATAGAATTGTTACTAAGTTATCTATTTATACTAGTTTATCTTTTGATTTAGATACTTCTGATAATGATAAGCAAGAACTTAGTGAGAAGGTATCTAATCTAAGAAGTGATTTTAGTAAGTGTAGTTATTTTATTGTTCCTAGTATATTGAAACTTGATTATAAGACTTTAAAATTATTTTATAAGGAAGAGAAACTACTTAAGGAATATAAATGTTATATTGATGAGGTATATAGATATAAGAAGCATACATTAGGAGACAATGAAGAGAAAATTATGTCTAGTATGTGTAAGATTATTGGTACTTGTTATGATACTTATGAGTTATTTAAGGATTGTGATATGTCTTTTGGTAATGTTATGGATAGTGATGGTAAGGAGATAGAACTTACTAATAGTAATTATTCTTTATTTATTGAAAGTAAGGATAGAAAGGTTAGAAAGAGTGCTTTTAATACTTTATATAGTGAATATAAGAAGTATACTAATACTTATGCTAGTTTAATTGCTACGAATATGAAAGAACTATCTACTTTGGCTAAGATATATAAATATGATACCGCTATCGAGATGAGTTTATTTGGTGATGATGTTAGTATTGATGTTTATAATAATCTTATTGATAGTGTTCATGAAAAGATTGGTTATATTTATGAATATTATAATTTAAAGAAAGATATTTTAGGTCTTGATGAACTTCATTTATATGATATTTATGTTCCAATAGTGGGTGAATATGATAAAAAATATGATTATGAAGTGGCTAAGGATATTATTATTAAAGTTCTTGAGGTATTTGGAGATGAATATATTAGTAAGGTTAAAGAGGGATTAGATAGTAGATGGATTGATGTTTATCCTACTAAGAATAAGAGAACGGGTGGATACTCTGGTGGTATGTATGATACGTATCCTTATATTTTACTTAACTATCAAGATAAGTATAATGATATGTCTACTTTAATTCATGAGATGGGTCATTCTATGCATAGTTATTATTCTAGAAATTATAATACTTATCAGAATAGTGAGTATAGAATATTTGTAGCAGAGGTTGCTTCTACTGTTAATGAATTATTACTTAGTCATTATATGTTAGAACATAGTAATAGTAAAGAAGAGAAATTATTTATTCTTAATAATTTAATGGAATTATATAGGGCTACAATATATAGACAGACGATGTTTGCTGAGTTTGAGAAAGAAATATCTAATGTTATTGATAATGATGGGGCTTTGACTGCGGATAAGTTATCTAATATGTATTATGACCTTAATAAGTTTTACTTTGGTGATAATGTGGTAGTTGATGATTATATTAGATATGAATGGGAGAGAATACCACACTTCTACTACGACTTTTATGTTTATAAGTATGCTACTGGTTTAAGTGCCGCTACTGTGATTGTTAATAATATTTTATCTGGTAAGGATGAAGCAGTAGATGGTTATATTGAATTCTTGAAATGTGGTTCTAGAAAGAGTCCTATAGAATCTTTAAAACTAGCTGGTGTCGATTTGACTAAGAAAGAAGTTGTTACTTCGGCTTTAGATGAATTTAAGAATATATTAGATATGTATAAAAAAGAGACAAATTAGTTGTCTCTTTCATCTTTATAATATGCATATATAAAAGAAAATGAATGCAACCGTACCGTTACTTCGGCACGACTGCATTTACTATATAAAATATATACTATTTTTGTTTATGTCAATAATTTTGATGAAATTTGTATTTCGTAAAATGTACTTATTTGAAGACTTAGAGGCAACAAAAGATATTGCTAGACCTTAGGCTCGGACTGATATTAAATTATTTAACACTTTTTAAATAAGTAACTAGATTACTAGCATTTACATAATAAGTGTCTGTATTATTTACTCTTAATACTACTGAATTATTATCTAATATCAGGATTTCTTTTTCTTGTATTATTCCATTTCTGTCATATTTTATTGTTATTTTTTCATAACAAGTGTTAGTATCTCCTGTCCAAGGACCATTATTTGATAATGATTTCCATTCTTTATCTATGGTATTCATTATTTTATTATCTAATTTTGTTTCGTTATTATTACAATCTATTTTGTATATTTCATATGACTCTGATGTTAATATTTCTTTTGTCCAAGTATTTGTAGTTCCTTTTAATAATATGACTGATATTATGATTATAAAGATTAGGATTGTTACTCCAATTATTGTGTATTCTTTTTTGGCCATTTTTATCCTCCTTTGTATTCTATTTTTATATTATCATTTTGTTTTAAAAGTGTCAATAATTTTGTTAATATCTCTTTCTTTTTTTTGGTAAATAATGTATACTTGTAGTAGGTGATTATATGGAAATATTTGATTTAAAAAGGGAATATAAATTACTTGATGATAAAATAAAAGAACTTAGGAGGTCTCTTTGACTTAGATAACAAGATTAAAAGGGAAAAAGAAATTAATGAACTTATGTTACAGCCTAGTTTTTGGGATGATAGGGAGACTGCTGATAAGATGGTTAGTGAACTTAAGTATATTAAGAATATTATTTCTAGTGTTAATTCTTTAACTGATAGTGTTAATGATGCTTTATCTATGTTAGATGATGGAGATAATGATATTACTAAGTTACTTGAAGAGGAACTTGATGACCTTAGGTCTTTAGTTTATAAATTAGAGATTCAGACTTATTTAAATGGTAAGTATGATAAGAATACTGCTATTATGGAAATACATGCTGGAGCAGGTGGTACTGAATCTTGTGACTGGGTTCAAATGCTATATAGGATGTATAGTAGATATGCTGAAAAGAATGGTTATAGCGTTACTTTACTTGACAGGCAAGATGGTGAAGAAGCAGGTATTAAGTCTATTATGTTTCAAGTTGATGGTACTTTTGCTTATGGTTATTTAAAAGGAGAAAAAGGAGTACATAGACTTGTTAGAATTAGTCCTTTTGATGCTAATAAGAGAAGACATACTTCATTTGCTGCAGTTGATGTAATACCTGAAGTTGATAGTGATATTGATGTTAATGTTAATAGTAATGATATTAGGGTTGATATTTATAGAAGTAGTGGGCCTGGAGGACAAGGTGTTAATACTACGGATAGTGCTGTTAGGATTACTCATATTCCTACTGGTATTGTTGTTACTTGTCAAAATGAGAGAAGTCAGATTAGAAATAAGGAAAAGGCTATGGAAGTACTTAAGAGTAAACTTTATACTATTCTTTTGGAAGAAAAAAAGAGTGAAGTTAATGATATAAGAGGAGTGCAAGTTAGTAATGGTTTTGGTAGTGCTAAAAGAAGTTATGTTCTTGTTCCTTATAGATTAGTTAAAGATAATAATAGTGGGTATGAGACTAGTGATGTTGATGGCATTTTAGATGGAGATATTACGGAGATGTTAGATTATAATTTGAGGAATAAAAAGGAGTAATTATGGGAATGTTTGATTATTTTAGAAGAAAGAAAATTGATAATATTATTGATAATATTAAAAGGAAAAACTTAGGTAAGAGATATTTAATGCTTATTCTAGGTTGTTTGATAGTGGCTTTCTCTTTTAATTTGTTTTTTTTGAGGTATGATATTGTTTGTTTTGGTGTTAGTGGTATTTCAATTGTTCTTAATGAGTTTGGAGTTAATCCTTCCTTGTTTATTTTGATTGCTAATATTGTTCTTATGATAATTGCTTACTTTGTGCTAGGTTATGAGAATATGAAGAATCAATTAGTTGGTGCTTTATCTTATCCGATATTTGTTTCTCTTACTAGTATGGTTACTAAATATATTGATTTGGGTAATACGGAGATGGTTGTTATTGCTATACTTGGTGGTGTTTTTGCTGGTATCGGGTATGGTCTTATCTATAAAAGTGATTTTTCTACTGGTGGTACTGATGTTATTATTGGTATTATTTGTAAATATTTTAAATTATCGATGGGTAATGCTAGTCTTATTGTTAATGGTATTATTGTTATTATTGGTAAGATTGTCTTCTCATGGGATATTGTTTTATATGCTATTTTGGTATCTTATTTGATTTCTGTATTTACGGATAAGGTTCTTCTTGGAATTTCTAAATGTAAGGCATTTTATATTGTTACGGATAAGAAGAAATGTGATATTGTTAAGAAGTATTTACTTAGTATTGATGGAGTAGGAACTACGATTATTGATGCTGAAGGTGGTTATTCTAATAATGATGAGGCTCTTCTTTTAGCAGTTGTTCCATCAAGAAGTTATTTTGTTGTCAAAGATGGTCTTAGAGAAATTGATAGGGATATGTTCTTTTTAGTGTGTGATTCTTATGAAGTTAGTGAAAAGGGTGATTTTTCATGAGAATAGAGGATATTAAGAAGAGAATTAATAATAAAAATACTTATAAAAATTTTTGTACTTTTATATTTGGCTGTTTAATTGCGGGTATATCTG
Source organism: uncultured Mycoplasmatota bacterium (assembly GCA_900554615.1). Taxonomy (GTDB): domain Bacteria; phylum Bacillota_I; class Bacilli_A; order RF39; family UBA660; genus CAG-302. The sequence goes on from USIB01000046.1 coordinate 5,485, forward strand.
TTAGTGTATTTTATAATCCTAATGATGTTGTTACTACTGGGTGTACTGGTCTTTCTATTTTGATTAATAGATATACTAATATTGATTTATCTTTGATTGTTCTTGTTTTCTCTTCTATATTACTTGTTATTAGTTTTTTGGTATTTGGTATAGAGTATGGGGCAAAGAATGTTTTGGGTACTATTTTGTTTCCAATATTTATAAAGGCTGCTAGTATAATTAATAATTATGTTTCTTTTGAAGGTACTTCTTTATTCTTACTTATTTTAATTGGTGGTGTTTTATCGGGTATTAGTTTTGGTCTTATTAAAAGGTCTGGATATAGTCTAGGTGGCTTTTATGTTGTTTATGATATTTTGAATAGTAAATTTAAAATATCAGTGGGTAAGGCTAGCTTGTTTACTAATATTGTTATTATTTTTATTAGTTCTTTTGTTTTTGGTTTTGATAAAAGTATTTATTCTGCTATTGGGCTATATATTTCTTCTTATATTGGTGATAAGATTATGCTTGGTATTTCTAGTAATAAGGCTTTTTATATTGTTACTAGTAAATATAAAGATGTTAAGGATTATATTATTAATAATTTAGGTCATACTGCTACTATCGTTAATGCTAAGGGAGGTTATTCTGGTAAGAATAAGAAAATGATTTTATGTGTTGTTTCTACTCCTGAGTATATTAAGATGAAGGAAGTTATTAAAGAAATTGATAAGGATGTTTTCTTTCTTATTACGGATAGTTATTCTACTACTAACAAGATATAGTATGGGAAATTATGTAAAGTTTTATTTTAGTATTTTAATTCTTTAAAATTAATGTTATAATTATTTATGATGTGGAGGTATGTTTTATGGAGTTAATTAGAGTTAGTGATGTTCAGAAGACTTATAAGACAGGTACTGTTGCTCTTTATGATTTTAATCTTAGTATTAAAAAGGGCGAGTTTGTATTTGTTATTGGGGCTTCTGGTAGTGGTAAATCTACTCTTATTAAAATGTTATATAGAGAAGAAAAACCCGATAAGGGGTCTATTATTATCGGGGGGATTAATGTTGCTAAGTTAAAGAATAGAAAAGTTTATGTTTTGAGAAGAAAACTTGGTGTTGTATTTCAGGATTTTAAACTTCTTCCTAAACTTACTGTATATGAAAATGTTGCATTTGCTATGGAAGTATTAGGTTATGATAAGAAGGAAATTAGAAAGAGAGTTCTTGAAGTTCTTGATTTAGTTGGTCTTAAGAATAAGGTTAGACAATATCCCGACCAATTATCAGGTGGAGAGCAACAAAGGGTTGTTATTGCTAGGGCAATTGTTAATAAACCTAAACTTCTTATTTGTGATGAGCCTACTGGTAATTTGGATCCTGATACTTCAATGGAAATTATGAAAGTTCTTAATGAGATTAATGCTATGGGGACTACTATTGTGATGGCTACTCATGATAGAGATATTGTTAATAAAATGCAAAAGAGAGTTGTTTACTTAGACCATGGTAGACTTGCTAGCGATAATGAGAAGGGAGGTTACTATCATGAAGGGGCTTAGAAGTATTAAAAGGTATTTTAGAGATGCTGCTCATGGTGTATTTAGAAACTTTTCTTTGTCTTTGGCATCTATTTCTTGTATTACTATTACTTTGATTGTAGTGGCTGTTTCTTTGGTTTTATCTATGAATGTTCAGAGTTTTTCTGATTCTATTAGAAAAGATGTTACAGTAGTTATGTTTTTAAAGGGTGATACTACTAAAGAAGATGAAGATAAGATTCTTAATGAACTTAAGAGTATTAAGAATATTGATAGTTCTTCAATTGTTTTTAAAAGCAAGGTTGATTCTGCTAACGAGTTAAAAGAGGGTAGTGAGATATTTGCTCCTACTGTTGATAGTTGGACAGAAGAGACTAATCCTTTACTTGATAGTTATATGTTTAAGGTTAAGGAAATTGAGAAGATTGATGATACTGTAAAAGATGTTAAGGCTTTATCTTTTACTAAGGATAAGATTAATAATATTAATTATGGTAAAGATATTGTTCATCAACTTATTGTTGTGTTTAATGTTGTTAAAAAGATTTGTATAGTAGCAGTTCTTTCATTAGTCCTTGTTACTGCATTCTTGATTGGTAATACTATTAAACTTGCTATCTATTCTAGAAGAAGAGAAATTGAGATTATGAGATTAGTAGGTGCTTCTAATATATCTATTAAGATTCCATTTATTATTGAAGGATTGTTTATTGGTATTATTGGTTCAGTTATTCCAATTATTATTACGATATTTGGTTATACTACTTTATATGATTTCTTTGATGGTAAGTTATTTAATTCTTCTCTTGCCACTTTAGTTGAACCTATGCCATTTATTTATAATGTATCTGGTGTTCTACTTCTTATTGGTATTATTGTTGGTATGATAGGAAGTTATCAGGCTGTAAGAAAATACTTGAAAATATAGTGTTTTCTTTTTTTTTGTTTATCTACAGGGTTGTTGATAGAATTAGAAGTCTTATTCTTGACAAATATGTGTATATAGATTATAATAGATGGTACTTTTAAGGGGGATTATTTATGGATAAAAAATTGTCTGATATTTCTTATTTAAGGGCTTTATTTTATAATAAAGATTTAATTGAAAAAATAGTTTATTTAAATCGTGATGTTGATAATAGACATACTGATATTGGTTTAGTATTTGGTGGTATATCACAAAATTATAGATTAGATAAAGCACTTGATTTATATAAGGGTGGTTTTATTGATAAAATATTACTTTCTGGTGGTATTGGAAAACTTAGTACAGAGAAACATTATACTGATGTTGATTATATGATTTCTTATTTGAATAGTATAGGTACTAGTAAAGATATTTTTAGAGATATTATTGTTGAAAATCAGTCTCGAGATACTAATGAAAATATTATTAATTCTTTAAAGATTGTGGGAAAGTCTGTGAATAGTTATACTCTTATTAGTTCTGATTTTCACTTAAGAAGATGTGCTGGTTTATTTACTTATAATTTGGATAAGTTTGATTTACCTGCTGTATTTAATCTTTCTGCTGCTACTGATGGTTTTACTGATATTAATTCTTGGAGAAATTGTAAGAAGTCGCAACTGATTATTTATAAAGAGTTACTTTCTTTGATTTGTCATATTAATTCTGGTAAGATGTACGATGAGGATTTATTTGATATTTCACCAAAGGTTAAAAATCGTATTTTGAAATAATGGAGGTTAGTTATGAATATTTTGAAAAATTACAAAAGAAAACTTGCTCTTAGAAGTATTACTGGTAATATGGGAAGAGTAGTTGAAAATGAAGATGAGATAATTTGTTATGTTAAACAGAAAAAAGTAGGAAAAGATTGTATATTTTTAAATGGTTGTCGTAGTTTTGATAATGGAAATACTGCTAGAAAATATGGTATTGATAAACCTATTCATTATATATTCGATGGATTAAAATGTTCTTCTGATATCTATGGTTATGATGGTATTAAACTTGATTTTAGAAATTGTTATTTTAAGTATTGCAGTTATATTAGTTTGGTAGGTGATTGTGAATTTGAAAATTGTACTTTTGCTAGTTCTTTATTCTATGATATTTATGCTGATGATATAACTATTAAATCTTCAAGTATAAGTGTTTTGGCTGGATATAATAGATTTCATGTTGCTGCGATTTATAAATTGTCTTTAATTGATGTTAATATTTCTAATGATTGTTATTCAAAAAATAGAAGTGTTTATTTTTCATCTGGCAAAGAGATTTTATTTAAAGATACTAATATTGATTGTTTAGATATTTCTATTGCTGCTGAAAAACTTGTATCTATCAATAGTAATCTTAGAGCAAGAAGGACTGCTAATATTGAAAGTAATGAGATTTCTGGTTTAGTTGTCGATTCTCCTAATACTATTTGTAATAATATAAGTATTAGTGGTGGCAAAATGAATATTAATAAAGAGGATACATTACTAGATAGAAAAAGAGAAGATTTAATTGATGTATTAAAAGAAATTAGAGATAAATGTAAAGATGTTAATGAATTAAAAATTAAGGAAGTATCTGAGAAGATTCAAAGTAGACCAATAAGTAAAGTATTAAAAAGATAGGCATGTTGTCTATCTTTTATTCTAGTTTTATATAATCATTAATACTATATTTATCTTCGGTAATGTCGTAGAAGATATAGGTATGTGGTGGATTATATGTTAGATAAATAAATCCTAGATATGATAATAATATTACTGGAATTATAATTATATTTAATAATTTTAGTTCTTTTTCTTTTAGTATATTATAACTTACTACTTGAGTTATTATGTATACTATAAGTAGTAATGATATTGATATTAATGGGGATTCTCCTAGTAAATTATATAGTGGTAAGTATATTACTAGATATATGGGTATTCCTATTAAGGCAGTAAAATATAATTGGAAATTAAAATTATTATATTTTATATTATATTTTTTTAGTAAGAGATAATCTATTATTCCATATAGTAGTGTTGATGTAAAAAGTATTTTCATATGTTCCCAAATACTTTCATT
>USIB01000047.1 GCA_900554615.1 uncultured Mycoplasmatota bacterium
CATATATGATAACCATAATGCGTAGAATGATGTATAGAATAAGTGAGAAAATCATGGAAAAAACTTCTTCTTTATGTCTTATTAATGGTGAGAGTGTTGGACAAGTTGCTAGTCAAACATTAACTAGTATGTCCGTTATTAACAGTGTAACTAATGTGCCAGTAATTAGACCAGTAGCATGTTTAGATAAACTAGAAATAATAGATATATCTAGAAAGATAGGAACATATGAAACATCAATACTTCCTTATGAAGATTGTTGTACTATTTTCTTACCCAAGCATCCAGTAATTAATCCTAATATAAATAAAGCTATAGAATATGAAAAGAGTTTTGATTATAACTCTCTAATAGAAAAGGCTGTAAATGAAAGAGAAATAATTGAAATAAAAAGAAATAATACTAAGTTTGACATTTAGTAAAAATTACCATTAAAAAATATGTATTAAATACTCAATATTTCACACCCTATTAGTGTAGGAGGTGAAACAAAATGAGTAACAATACAAATAGTAAAGTAGTAGTACCTGGAGCTAAACAAGCTATCGATAGAATGAAATATGAAATAGCTAACGAATTTGGTGTAAACCTTGGACCAGATACAACTTCAAGAGCTAATGGTTCAGTTGGTGGAGAAATTACTAAAAGATTAGTAAGATTAGGACAAAACCAATTAAGTGGATCTAACTACCAAGCTAAGTAGTTAACATATAGAAAGCAACTAATAAAGGTTGCTTTTTTTAAATTTCTAAATAAGCAAAATATATTGACAAAAGTCTCAAAAAGTGATAACATAATAGACAATTTCAAAGGAGGATTTTTGTTATGAAATTGAAGAAAATATTATTTAGTTTAGTAGCAATACTTTCAGGTATGTCTACAGCATTAGCAAGTACTAATGTGCCAAGCTCATATGAAGTAAGTGGAAAAGATTTATATCAAATTAAATCTTCTAAATACTTAAGTGGAAGCTCAATTAGTATGGCTTACAAAAAGAATACAAATGGGGACATCATATATTGCACAGAAAGATTAAAAACTAGTGTTCATACAGGTACAATGAAGTATACACTATCAAGAGAGTTAGGAGCAGACATTACTTATGTAATGCAAAATAGTTATCCAAATAGAAATATATTTGGAGATGCCGAAAAAGATTATTTTACAACATCATTAGCAATATGGTACTTAGTAAATCCAAATGATAGTATCTTTAAAGATTTTAATATAAATTATGGTACATATCGTGGAAAAGATTCTGATGTCGTAAGAGAAATGGCTAGCTTAGTATTCGCAGCCCAAAAAGCAAAATATGAAACACCATATCTTAAAGTAAAAGATACAAGTACTACATTATCACTATCAAGTGATGGAAAATATTATGTAAGTGAGAATATAGGAGTTTCAACACATGCAAGTACATATAATGTATCACTACAGAATGCACCAAGTGGAACAATAGTTACCGATGTAAATGGAAATGAAAAAACAAGCTTTAAGTTCAATGAAAGATTTATAGTAAAAGTACCAACAGCAAGTGTAACAAGTTTAAATACAAGCTTTAAAGTATTTTTAAGTGGAGATGCAATTATGTATAAAGCATATGAGTATATGCCAAGTAATTCAAAATATCAAGGAACAGCAGCATTATATCCTAGTAGTACACAAGTAAATGATACTATAACATTAAATATTACAAAGAATCCAAGAATAGAAATCAGTAAAGTAGACGCAACTACTGGAAAAGAACTAGAAGGAGCTCATTTAGTATTAAAAGACTCTAATAATAATATAATTGATGAGTGGACTTCAACTAAAGAAGTACATATTATAGAAAAAAATATCACTCCAGGAAAATATACATTAACAGAGACAATTGCTCCAGAGGGATATGAATTATCTACAGAGACAATTACTTTTGAAGTAAAAGATGATGGTAGTGTTACAAAAGTAGTTATGGAAAATAAACCCAAAAAAGAAGTAAAAGAAATAACTATTAGCAAACAAGATGTAACAACAGGAAAAGAATTAGCAGGAGCTTCTCTAGAATTAAGAGATGAAAGTGGAAAGGTTATATATGCCTGGGTGTCAACAGATGAACCATTTGTAATAAAAGAAGGTTTAACACCAGGAAAATATACATTAACAGAAGTCTTAGCACCAGAAGGATACGAATTAAATAAAGAGTCAGTAGTATTCACAGTAAATGCTGATGGTAGTGTTGACAGTAAAATAGTAATGTATAATAAGCCAGAAACAGTAATAGATGTTCCAAGTACAAGTTCATTTAAAACAATTACAACATCAATAATAGGATTACTAATTATAGGATTAGGTTCATTAGTAATCTATAGAAATTACAAAAAGAATGAAGAAGTTTAAAGCACAAGTAGCAACGGGAGTAATACTAATAATTGGTGGCACTCTCGTTTTTCTAACTGATTATATAAAAGAAAAAAGGGATGTTGTATTTAGTGAAATGAATCTAACATTATCATCAATTATGATGGATAACAAACTTAATAATAATGAGAATAATGATAATAATGAAATAGAGGGTACCATAGATAACACTGAAGACGGGGAAGAACAAATAGATAACTCTTATACATATGAAGAATATTTAGGTATAATAGATGTTCCTAAAATAGATTTATATAAAGGATTTTATAATAAAAATTCAAATCTAAATAATGTAAAGTTTAATTTATATGTACTTCCAGAGTCAAATTATCCAGATATAGAAAGTGGTAACCTTATAATTGCAGGACACTCAGGAAACTACAATAATAGTTATTTTGGATATCTATATAAATTAGAAGTAAATGATGATATTACAATTCATTATAATAATAAAAAATATATATATAAAATAGATAACATATATAATGAAGAAAAAACAGGAAAGGTAAAAATATTTAGAAATAAAAATAAGACTACACTTACCTTAATAACCTGTACCAAAGATGATGACTATCATCAAACAATATATATAGCCTACTTAAACAATATAGAATAAGAAAGAGGGTGAGAAAATGACATATTTAACAATACTAGAAAAATTACAAATATTCTTAGATATGATACTAGATTCTAAAATATTATTAGTATTTATTGGTATAATAATCATTCTAAGTATATTAAATCTATTAAAAGTGATAAATAATAAAAAGTATATTCTATTATTAGTAGCATCTCTATTAATATCATTAGTAGTAGATATCTCTATAAACTATAAAAGTCTATCAGTAACATTTGATAACTTTATGAATATCTTCTTTACTAATATTTACTTTCCATCAATATATGTATATATAGGTATTCTAGTAATAAATCTTATAACATTTATAATAAGTATATTTAATATAAATATGAAAAAAGGTTATAAGATTATAAATACCATAATATTTATCTTAAATAATATATTTCTAATAATAATATTAAATGTAGTAGCGGAAAATAGTATTGACATTTTCTCAATAGAATCCTTATATACAAATAAAAACCTAGTAGGAATATTAGAATTAAATGTAATAGTATTTCTTTTATGGATAGCCTCTTTATTAGTTATGTATACAGTAGATATAACAAGTACCGCTGTACTATATAAGAAAGAAAAGTCAAACTCAGTTGAAGAAGATACAGAGTATACATATACTCCGGTAGAAGATAATTACATATATAATCCACAACTACAAAATGCCTACCCATATAGTAGTCCAGTACTTCAGGATAATTATATGTATAATAGTGTAGAATCAAATATAAATAATAATATAGAATATAAAAATATAGTAGAGGAAGAGCACACTAATATACCTATTAATCTAAATAATAATATTATAGAAAATCAAACTATAACAATAGATAATAAAGAAATAAATAATATAGAAGATACTTCTTCATTTACTTTGGATACTCCTACTAACACATCAGAAAACATAAATAATGAATCATTCCAAGATATAGTAAACGATATAAGAGAAGAGAGTATCATAATAAAGAAACCAATAAAAGAAGAAATAACTAAGGTAGAGGAAATAGCTAAAACAGAAGAAATATCTAAAGTAGAAGAAGTAAAAGATATAGAAGAATCATCTAACCTTAATACTATGGAATTAGAAAAAATAAGTAAAATAGAAGAAAATACAAATAACAATACAGTAAAATTAGAAGAATTAATTAGAGAAGAAAATAAAACAAATAATATAGAACTACAAAATAATGTAGTAGAATCTAGAGAAGAAATAAAAGAAAATTCATATGATATAGAAGACTATAGGAAAATAATAACAATGTTAAATAGTATTAAAAAGATTACTAGTAGTAGTAATATAAGTATCGATGAAGCTGTTACTCTAAGTTTAATAAATAACTATAGCGTAGATGATTGTATAAGATTTAAAGAAATATTAGAAAGTAATTTAAATTAGTTACTTTCTTTTTCTTGAAATTAGTAGAGTTTTATGATATCATAAATATGAAAGATAAGTGAGGTTATTATGAAAGACAAGACAAAGATGTATGGTATGGTATTAGGAGTAGTACTATTTATTCTTTTAATCGCAGGATTTACTTATGCAGCATTAAATTGGGAAAGTGTTAAAACAAACATAGGAATAAATACAAATTGTTTTGACATATATTATGATAAAGGTCAGGATATAAATGGTACATTAATACCATCAAGTAGTTATACTGGTGGTTTGTATGCAACAGTAAAAATGAATGTAAAAACAAGTTGTAATGTAAGTGGAAATGGTACATTATATTTAACAACTCTAGATACCACAAGTACTAATCTTTATACAAGAGGATTATTAAAATATCAAGTAGTAAAAGGAAACACTCCAATTGCAGGTCAAAATGGAACAATAACAAAAAGTGGAGAGATAGCTCTAGATATTGGCGAACTAACAAAAGCAACTAGTGCAACAACAACATATAAAGTATATGTATGGATAGACGAGGCAATAGTAGAAAACACCGATGCTTATTCAAAATATAATGGTAAAATTAGTGCTAGTGCTACCCAAAAATAATTATGTAAAATTAGTGTAAAGACTATTGCATTTATATCTAATATGTTATATTCTTATATCGTAAGGGAGTGTGATAGTGTGATTTATCCATCTATTGACAAAATATTAAATATTGTTGATTCAAAATATGCTTTAGTATATGTAGTATCAAGTAGAGCAAAACAAATGACAAAAACAGGCTACTACCAAAAACCAATTAAAGAATATAAGTGTGAAAAAAATATCGGTAGAGCACTTGAAGAAGTATATGAAGGATTAATCCATATTGAGAAACATTAGTTTCTTTTTCTTTTTCTCTTGAAAAACTTATTGGTTTAATGTATACTTAAGTAGAGGAGTGATTGAGAATGTATATATTATTAGAGGTATGTCAACAACCTGGAGTATTAAGAGTATTATATTTTGCAACACTATTATTAGATATAATATTTGTTTTAGTACCAATAGGGTTAATATTAATGTTAACTATAGATTTTAGTAAAGCTCTAGTAGCAGGCGAAGAAAAAACAGAAAAGAGTATAAAATTAGTATCAAAAAGAATAGTTTATGCTATATTAATATTTTGTACACCATGGATAGTTAGTGTACTTATGGGCTTTCTAGAAGATATAGGAGTACCAATAGACTATAACACTTGCATAGACAATGCCAAAAGTAAAAATTTCGCTTATTATGATAAGTTACTTGAGGAAGAAGAAAGACTATACAAAGAACAAAAAGCTGCTAAAGATACAGCAGATAATCTAGATAACAATAAAGGAAATAATGGTAATTCTGGCAATACAGGAAATCCAGGAAGCACTGGTAATACAGGTAATAATGGGAATTCGGGTAATACCGGTAACTCTGGAAATACTGGAAACAATGGAAATAACGATAACACAGGAGATATAATATCAGTACCTATTAAGCCTGATGATTCAAATAATACTGGAAACACAGGAAATAGCGGTAACACTGGTAACACAGAAGGTACTGGAAATACGGATGGAAACACAATTAGTTTAATAAATCAAAGTTGTCAAATTTCAAATAAATCTGGTAAGAAATGTTATAGTGAAAGATCGACAACTAGCAGTGTAAAAACAACCATAGAGTATCAAGAAAGAGTAATAATATCATCTTGTATAGGAAACTGGTGTGAAATACCAGCGAGAGGCTGTTATATAACAAAGGGTAGTTTTGTTAATTGTACAGACAGTAACAATACAGGAAATACTGGAAATTCAGGTAATTCTGGAAATAATAATAACATTCCAACACATAGCTGTAAGGTGGCAACAACCGAAGGTAAGAAATGTTATAGTGAAAGATCTACAACAAGCAGTGTAAAAACAACTTTTAGTAATAATTCTAGTATAACAATAGAATCATGTGAAGGAAGCTGGTGCAAAGTACCATCAAATAGTTGTTATGTCTTAAAAGGAAGTATTAGTAATTGTTCAGATGGCTATACAGGAGCTGGTAGTACAAGTGGAAATACTGGAAATACTGGAAATAGTGGTAATACTGGAGGTAATGGTAATTCAGGTAATACTGGAGGTAATGGTAATTCAGGAAACACAGGAAGTACTGGAACTTCAACAACAGTAGATAGTGGTATGCTAAGATTAGCAGCAAATACACTAGTAACTACAGTAAAAGGGCAAGTAGGAAATAATAATAATGATTCAAAATATGGTGGAAAAAGTAGCGGTTGGTGTGGTAACTTTGCTGTATGGGCACTTCAAAATACTAAGTTATCAAACGGAACCATATTATATAATTATCTTAAACAAAATGGAAGTATTGGACCAGCAGCAAGTGGCTTATGGCCTGCTTTCCAAGGAACAAGACTTAGCAATGTAAAATTTTACTATTCAAAAGCTTATGGTGGAAATTATACACCAAAACCAGGAGACTTTGTCTGGTACCAGTGGGCTCCTTCCGATGGAGGATATTGTCGTAGCAATTATGGAACCTGGGATAAAAAGAGACAATGCTCTGACCATGTAGAAATAGTAGTAGGAGTAAGTGGTAATAAACTACTAACAGTTGGAGGAAATACTGGAAGTCCAGGACAAGTAAGAGAAAGAGAAAGAACACTAACATCAGATACAGTAATAGCATATGGAACATTTTATTAGGAGGAACAAATGAAAAAGAAAATATTAATACTAATACCATTGTTGCTACTAACAGGGTGTACAATAAATTATAATCTAGAAATAGATGGTGATGATTTAAACGAGACAATAACAGGAAACGTAACCAAAGATGAATACGAAGTAAAAGATACTGACAGTAGTGAAAACTTAATATATACATTATTAAATTATGACCAAAATGCTTTATATGATGAAGATAGTATTTATTTAAGAACACAAGAAGATAAAGGAAATAAAATAGACTATAACTTTTCTTATAAATACAATTATAACTTTGATAGATCGACAATAATAAATAATTGCTTTGAATATCATATGGTAGAAGAAACTGAAGACTATTATTACATAAAATTAAGTGGAAAGTTCTATTGTATGTATGCTAAAAAAATAGATATCAAAGTAACAAGTAATAATGCTGTACTAGAAAATAATGCTAGAAAAGTAAGTGGAAATACATATACATGGACAATAAAAGATTCCGATAATGTAGATATATTACTTAATGTATCAAAAAAAGTAACAAATACAGAAAATAAAAAAGCAAAAAAAATAAACACATTTCAGATAGTAGGAGCCGTAGTACTAGTAGTACTATGTGCAGTAACATTTATATTATATAAGAAGAATAATGAAAAATAAATTATTCTTTTTTAGTTATTAATTTCTTTTAAAAACATATATATTAATGTAGAAGAAAGGAATGATAAAATAATTATGGAAACAATTAAAGTTTCGTCTAAGTCAAATCCAAATAGAGTAGCAGGAGCACTTGCTAATGTATTTAGAGAAAGAGGAGTAGTAGAAGTGCAGGCAATCGGAGCAGGAGCGTTAAATCAAGCAATAAAAGGAATAGCTATAGCAAGAGGTTTTGTAGCACCATCAGGAATGAATCTTGTCTGTACTCCAGCATTTATAGATATAAATATAGATGGAGAAGAAAGAACAGCAATTAAGTTAATAGTAGAAGCTAAATAGCTTCTTTTAATTTTCCTTTTGTTACTTTAGGCATAGTTGGGCGACCTTTCTTTCGTTCAACTATATTGTAATCCATTTCTTTATATTTTTAATCCAATCATTTAATATTCCAGTGCTTAATAGCCCTTCATCCGCAGAAACAGATAAAATAGATTAGCCACCTAATAAAACTCTATTAATTATTTCTTCTTTTCCATGATTTTTAAATTTTTGTAGTTCTTAATATGTGAACCCTACACGATTTAAAGTTGTGTGAGGTACATGGGTACAAAGTAGAAAATAACTTATCTACATTTAAAAATACATATGATGTAATCATAGCAAATCATTTTGATTAAGAACTAGAAGACATAAAACATAAAGTATATACTAGAGATTTATTTAAAATCAATTAAAAAATGAGAAAACTTGTTTTTTTTAGTATTTATATATTAAAAAATATAAAATATATTTGGATTTTTATAATTATTATAGTATAATAAAATAGAGGAGGAATAATATATGTCAAAAATAGACAAAAATAAGAAAAAAATTATTGCTATTATATCTGGTATTATATTAATTGCTATAATTGTTTTCTTACTATGGTTTTTCAATCGAAAGTTTGATGTCACTTTTGATTTGAATAATGGTACCAAAGAAGAAGTCATTAAAGTTAAATATCACCAAACCATTAACAAAAAAGATGTCAAGGATCAAAAAAATCTAGGAGAATCATTTATCGCCTGGTATGAAGTAGTTGGTATTAAAGAAAAAGAAGATGTATTAGCAGATAAACCATTTGACTTTAATACTAAAATTAATAAGGCTATCAAACTAAAAGCTATTTATGAAGGAAAAGTTGAAACAATTACTATTACTTTTGACTCTAAAGGTGGTAGCACTGTTGACCCTATTACTATTAATAAAGGTACTGAACTTATCCTTCCAAAAGAGCCAACATACTCTGGTTATACTTTTAAAGGATGGTATGATATAAATGAAACTCCAATACATAATAATGCTCTTCTAGAAGAAGATACTACTTTATATGCTAAGTGGGAAAAAATACCTGAGCCTAAACCTGAACCTAAAAAAGAAGAAAAAATATCTTTATCCTTAAGTCGAGATACTCTTCATGTTAATGGTATTAAAACCGCTACCGCTACTGCAACAGTTGAAAATTCTAGTGGAAAAGTTATTTATTCATTAAGTGATACTAACTGTATGACCATTAATGAAAATACCGGCGCTATTAACGTTGTTTCTAATCCTAAAAATTGTTCTAATGGCGCTACCATTACAGTAACTGCCAAAACACCTAGTGGCAAAAGTGCAACCGCTACCATTTATTATGAAAAAGATTTAGTCTTAACTCACAATGGCAAAAATTATACTCAAAATGATAGAACTAGTGATGGAGCTTCAACATTCACTGTTGATGCTAATCAAAATGTTAGTTGGAATATCAATGCTGCTGTAGAGCCATCATATAGTTACACTTATAACGATTACAAAAATAGAACAGCCACATCCGTAACTGGTGGATATATCATTTATAGTATCGCAGAATCAACTGGTGCTACTAGCAAAATAACCACTGATGTCAAAGTAACCGCCACTACTAAAGCTGAACAAAAAATATCTTTAATAATAAACCAGTATATAACATAAAAATTACTAA
>USIB01000048.1 GCA_900554615.1 uncultured Mycoplasmatota bacterium
TTACATAGTTATTATCTACTGCTCCTCTGAAATAATAACTAGTACCTAAATCATCTTGAGTAGCATATATTCCTTTGGTTCCATCACCTACTCCAGTAGCCTCCTCATCTCCGTTTGAATTATATTTAACACCATTACTTCCACTTACTGTAGTAAAATCAGGTGTTCCACTTGCAAGTGTTATTGTGCTATTTAAACTATTTAAATGATTTAAAGTCTCTTTAGCTAAATCTAATTTACCTTGAACAGCATCTGCACTTATATTACCTTGAAATGTTGCTGAGGTAACATCATTACCCGCTAGATTATTATCTACATAAATTACTATTATATATTTATATAGTTCTGTATTAGATAGTTGTTTTGTTAATAACTTTAATGTACCACTAGTAGTTATACTACCTTTCTTTTCTATATCAAATGATTGATTAAGTAAAGATGTAGTACTAATATCAGAAGGTGTTGTTATAGTACTAGTATTTTTAAGTACTGCATACTTTAAAGCTCCTTTACTATCTCCTGTTGTAAATACATTAGATATATTAGTAATATTTAAAATAATATTTCCATATCCTTCAATAGAACAAGTACTTTTTATACCTATATTTACTCCAGATATTCCTACTCCTTCTTTAATAGTAAACTTACCATTACTAATTAAATTCTCTTCATTAATTAGTTTTAAACTTCCTGTTATATTATTTCCTTTAGCATAATTAATAGTAAAACAATTAGTATTTATACCTAACTTAATCATAGTACTATTCCATGTTAATATAGCAAATGTTAATCCAGAAGCTACTAGTAATAATATTATTACTCCTAGTATTATTAATTTCTTTTTCTTTTCCATAATTATCTATCCTTTCATAATAAAAGACTATGAAAGACTAGTATTTCTACTAGTTACTTCATAGTCTTTAATTCTATTTAAACCACTTATAAAGCCTTTACTTATAAGCCTTGAAGCAGCCCCCCCCCTAGAACAGATTTTTGTTCTAGTTAACAAGTGGTTAACTTTAGTAATTCTTTCTCTATTCATAGTGGGGTCTCTCCTTTCAATTTTTTTCTATAATTAGTTTAACATATCTTAAAACATTTTTCAATATTCTTATTGATATTTTCTATAAAATATAATATAATGCATATGAAAAGAGAAATTACTCATAATAAAAATGAGTAACACCTACTATCAAAAAGTGTTCTCTCCATTGTTTTATCAATAGAGCACCCTCTAAAGGGTGCCTTTTTTATTTCCTAATTTCTAACTATTTTATTATATAAACAAATGATTATTTATGATGGAGACCTTAGGCTCCATCATACCCCGATAGACTAAAGTCTACTTTAGGCTAAAGGGGAATAACTTATTTCTTATCTATATCAGTAATCTTCTTATAACTACCAAAATCTCCTCCAAGTAAATAGAAATCATCCTTATAAACAACCCTATCTAAAGAAACATCAATATTCATATAATCATTCTTAACATAAACACTACCCTTATCATAATCAATACTACCATAAGTATCACTTTCCTTATCATAGTATTCAATCATATTAAGATAAGAACAGTTAACATAAGACATAGGACTAAGATTAATTTCCCTATCAAGAGTAACAATAGTAACATTATCAATAAAGAAATACAAATCCTTACCATCATATAAAAACATATGGTCAAAAGTCTTATCCAATCTATTAAGTCTCAAATAAACCAAATCATTCTTAACATAAACCTCAGACAAAGCATTAACCTGATATATCTTATCCTCTAAAGGAAAGAATACAGCCATTTCTTTAGGAAAAATAACCGAAGTATTTTTATCATCTTTAACATAAACAGGAGTACTATCTAAACTAACAGCAAAGTCCTTAGCCTCAAAATTAAGAACAACCTTCTTTCTATTCCTACCAATTCTAGCAACATATTCCATCTTATTACCAGAAAAATATTGATAAACATCAGTATCAGTTAAAATAGCATATCTATTATTTCTATATTCCTTAACATATAAAAGAACCGCTATCAAAACAACAATAACCAAAAAAGCGGGAATCAAAATATTATACTTCTTCTTAATAAACTCTTTCATAGTAGTACCTCCCTAATATATAAACTTATTACTAGTTTTAACACCACTAATAACCCTATTATTAAACATAACATCAGTAAGTAATAATTCAATCTTATCACCAACACTTGCATTAACATAAACATTACCTATAGTATCATCAATAACACTACTACTAACAAGCTGTTCATTAACATACACTTTAAGAGTACCAACACTAAACTTAAAATTACTCTCACTAGTAACTAAATATTTAATGTTTCCACCCTCAACACTAGTAGTCTTAATATTAACCTTAGGTCTCTTAGTAGTAACAGTAATATTATCAAAAGTATCAGTATAAACTTCACCATCTTCTAAATAAGTATACTTAAAACTCAAATTATAAGTAGTATTAGGAAAAATATCATTAATCTCATACTTAGTATCATTCTTATTCAAATATATAGTATCTATTTTATTAGACCCATTCTCATTAACTTCCATATAAACAGA
The DNA here is from genome assembly GCA_900554615.1 of uncultured Mycoplasmatota bacterium. GTDB lineage: Bacteria > Bacillota_I > Bacilli_A > RF39 > UBA660 > CAG-302. Next base: position 2,571 of record USIB01000048.1, read on the forward strand.
AGTATATTCCTTATAAGGGTCATAAACAACATAATCAATAGAAATACTATTAATACTACTAGTAACCGCTATTACAGAAGTCCTCTTAGTAGCCTTCTCTATCTCTTTAATAACAGTATTACCACCAGCACCTGTTGTATCCCCTCCAGTACTGCCATTACCATCTCCAGCAGTACCAGTACCTCCAGTTCCAGTACCACCATTACCATCAGCATCACCATTATTATCTTCTGGAATTAAATCTTCTTTTGTATAAGTATTCGAAGAACCAATAATCTTCTTCAAATCAATTCTATTACTACCATAAGTAAGAATCTCATTAGCAATATCAAAAGAATAATTAGAAGTAACAATAGTAGTAGCAGAAAAAGATTTCAAACTAACCTTATGATTAGTAAGAGTAGCATTACCTACCTTATCTAAGTCAACCATCAAGAAATCACTAGTAGAAAGAAGACCATCAGTAGTTTTAATTTCCTTATCAATAACCAAGTACTTTCTATCTGCTAACTTATAAAACTTAGTAAGAAGAGAACTCTTAATAACCGTTTCCCCATCAGTAACAGTAATCAAGTCCCCTGAGCCTATTTCATAATACTTACCATATAAAACAATCTCTCCACTCTTCTCATTAAAACTAATAGCAGTATCACCTAATTCATAATTCTTATCATTATAAGAAAGAAAATACTCATTACTCCACTTCTTCTTAATAGTACCACTATCTAAAACCTTAATAATAGACTTATCCTTATCAAAAACTAAACTATCACTATTAACAGTATATTCTCTTCTATCTCCTGATAAGAATAACCTAATAATTAGAGAAAACATGACTATAATTACAACAGAAATCCCTATAATTATTCCAATGTTTCTCTTATTTTTAATATCATATTTTCTCATATTATTTACGACCTTTCTTATTTACTTTTAATTGAAAATGTATAATCAAATACAGTTTTACCACCAAGATTAAGTATATTCATCTTACCATCACTATCAACATAATAGTAAGTAATATTAATAGTATTATTCTCTCCAAGTTCCTTACCATCAGGAATATCTATAGCAATATAAGGATATTTATCACTATCCAAAGTAAATGTAATATCACTACTACCCCCATCAAGAGTTCTACCAATAGTTCCTGAAGCAACTCTCTCTCCTCCTTGAACTACAATATTATAAACAATTCCCTTAAGAGAAGTATTGATATTCGCAGCACCAACAAATGTAACAAGTACTCTATTCTTACCTACTGCAGTTGGAGTAACATCACCAAGAGAGAATCCTAAATCACTCTTAGTAAACTGACTCTTTCTAGCATATACAATAGAAGTCTTATCATCATCTGAAAGTGAAACATTATTACGATAAGTAGTAGCTTCTGCATAAACATTATAATTAGTATTAGCCTTAAGATCAGTAAACTCAGCCTCTACTACTAAACCATTATTAACAAAGTTAGCACTACATGATTTACCATTTCTAAATTGACAAGTACCATTCTTCATATCAACATCAACAATACAATCATTTTCATTAGTACAAACATTTTGATAAGAAGTGTTCTGAAGTTCAATATAATACTTACCACCCTGAATAACCCTACTACTATCTATAACAGTAATTTTATATTTAATACTATGTTTATAATCAGTAGAAATAATAGCCTCCTGCTTATTAACAGTAATACTAGGTTTTAAAAGTTCAGGAACATTAATATTAATAATACCATCAGATACCTGTTTAATATTATCATTATATAACTCAAGTTTTTTATTTAAATCAGTAGTAACAGCATATACTTTCAAAGTATAATAGTTAGCACCAAATACAAAATCATTACCAGAAATATCTTGACTAAACTTAGCAATAATAGTCCCCTTTTCTGTAACAATAATATCTTCATTATTAATAGTACCAGTATATTTAAGTTCATTATTAATATCATATATCTCATACATAATATTCATATTAGTCTTAGTTCTAAGAGTAACATCAATATTAAGAAATCTCTTACTATAATTATCAGAAGTATTACTAGAAGTATAATTAACATTCATACTCTTAAGTACCAAATCTCTATTAAGAGTTCTAAAACTATTCTTATATTCAACATAGCCATATTTATTAAAATCAAATAAACGAGTCTTAAAATTCTTACCATTCTTATTCATATCTGCTGATATATAATAAATATACTCAGTATCAGGTTCAAGTTCAGTAACAGTTACACTACTTAAATTATCATAATCAGTAGGCTCTGTCTTAACAAACTCTTCTTTAACTTCACATTCAGTATCTTCCTCATCACAAATAGTTTTCTTATAAATATCAATATAGAACTTATATTTACCATCAGTATTAACAAAATCACTCTTTAAAGTATCTTCATCTACAGATAAATCAATATTAAATATACCACCATTAATAAGTGAAGATGTACTAGCCTTAACTTTAGGAGTAAAACTAGTAAACTTAAAGTTATTATTATCAGTAGGTACCTCTAACATATCAAGAACTTTAAGATTAATATTACCAACATCTACTCTAAAGATACCACTAGCAACTGGTGAAAAGCCATCCTCTGTACTAGAAATATCACCAAAAGGAATAAACTTATTATTATCAATATCAACCAAATTACTAGTAACAATCTTCCATTTATTATAAAGTTCATTATTTGTAATAAGTTTAGAAGATAAAATACCAACAGGCTTATCAGAGTTACCAATAAAGTTAACCTTATTTCCAGTCTTCTTTATATAAATATACTTGCCTTTTTCCTCATTACCATTACCTTGATAAACAAAACCAACTAAATTAGAATTCTTACTATCAACAAATCCTAATCTCTCAAAATAACTACCAATTTTAGATTCTTGACCAAATCCAACATAACCAGTGTCATAGAAGGCCACCAAAGAAACCTTAACATCTTTTCCTTTTAAATCAATAGAAGAACTATTCTTATCACTCTTAGTAATTTCTGCATAGTCAATAATAAAGCATTTAGTACCATCACAACTATCAAGATCATCAAAATTAGAAAGAACTTTCTCATATTTATCATTACCAGAAGATAAAGTAAGCAAATAAGTAGAAACTCTATCAAGAAAATCATTATCTTCAAGTACAATCTTTAATCTATTATCAAAGTTACCATATACCAAACTATATTTAAGAGAAGCACTCTTACCATCATGGTATCCATCAAAGAAATATTTATTCAAAGTAACTAAACTTGGGTCAGCCCCTTTTAAACTAACTCTACTATAACTAATAGTATAAATATCCGAAGGATTTAAATTACTCAAAGTAACATCATTAAACTCTTCACTCTTAGAAATTACAGAAGAATAATTATTATCATTAATACTATAATATAACAAATAATTATCAGTATCAATATCTTTAACTAAAGCATTATCAACATCCGTAATCATATATTTATAAGTAATAGAATTAGCACTACTATTATAAATATACATTCTAAAGGAAGGATCTTTCTTCATAGCATTAAAGTAATTACTCAAAGGCTTATTAGCAGGAAATGAACTATCAACCTTACCATCATCATCAGTATCAAGTTTAATATCAAAACCAAACCTATAAGTATTACCTCTTCTTAAATCCTCATCAGTAATACTATTATCAGTACCATATCCCAAGAAGAAATATGCTTCCGCTATCTTTATATCAGGATCAGTTCCTTCTAAAGAAACAGGCTTAGTATCAACAACATTACCCTTACTATCATAAGCATAGAAAGTAACATTTCTAATAGAGTTATCAACATTAATAATTCTCTCTATCTTACTTCTATCAAAACTAGCAGTTACTTTATATCCAACAACAGTAGTCTTATCAAGCCTATTATCATAAGTAACATCATAATCACTATATTCACCTGACTCAAGCATAGTATTAGTAATCTCACTAACAGTAATCTCTGGAGTTCTAACCTCATCCTCTAATAAAAGAAGAGATGGAGTATTAAATACATACATATTATCAAGTATTTTAAACTCATTAGTACCAGTCTCATCAAGAGCATCAGTAACCTCAATAGTATACTGTCTACTAAGTCTACCACCAGATAATTCTCTAAGTTTATCCAAGTTCTCAATACCAAACATATTAGAAGTCAAAGCAAAAGATTTATTATAATATAATTCTCTAATATTCTCAGTAGTAGTTTTACTACCAATTGGTAAAGGAAGTGCAACATTCTTAACATTACCAATATATAAATTAAATGTAATAGAAGAAAGTTTATCAATAGAATCATCTTCAGGGTCTACACTAGTAAGTTCAGTATTAACAGAAATAGGAGTATCAAAAGTATAATCATTATCCTTATCCGACCATTTCATCATTAAAGCTTTAGTACCTTTAGTCTTAGAAGTAAAACTACCAATATATTCTCCACTACGAAGACCTTCTCCATTTTGCATATCAATATCAGCATATACTTCAAAAGTATATAAAGTACTCTCAGTAAGACCACCAAGTAACATATCATATACTAAACTATTACCATCGCTACTAGTAACAAACTTAACATTATCAATATTCTTTTTAACCCTATCTGGTCCATAATATTTAATAGAAAAATTATTAATCTTATCAAAACAACTTCTACCATCATTAGGAATAGTACATCCTTCATCTTTAATAGTAATCTTACCACCTATTTGATTAAATGATATAACCTCATCATTAGGAGTAAATTCAATTGTAGGTTTACCAACAATCTGGAAATAATTACTAAATGCAGTTTCAATTTGATTATATTTATAATTATCATAATATTTAACAACAATTCTAAAACGATAATCAACATTACTAGTTAAATTATTATCACCAAGTTTTAGTTTTTGATCTTTAAGTTCAGCAGCACTAAAACTATATACAGGCTCTCCTACTAAATTATCTTCTGTAATATCACTTGCTCTATATATTTCATAAATATATTGAGAAATACTCTTATCAACATCCTCTGGTTTTTCCATAGAAAGAGTAAACTCTTTACCATCATCACTAACATTAACAGAAATATCACCAAGTGTAGGTTTCTTCTTAAGAGTACTATCACTAGTATTAAAATTATAAGTATTAGCATAATTCAAATTATTAAATACAACAGAATCAACTCTAGCCATATAAGTAGTATTACTATCTAATCCTTCAAATACCGCTACTGCATCAGTATTACTATATATAGTAGTGGTCTCACCTATCTGATTATTATCTTTATCATATAAACTAATATTAACAGATTTAACATCAGTATTACCAAAATCAACAGAATAAGATAAAGAATCAGTAGTAAATACATCAGGAACTAAACTAATACCTAAATTATCAGTCTTAAAAATCTTTTTAAAGTATTGAATACCAGAAGTATTATTCTCCTCACTAATAGTCATAACATAGTTAGAATCAGGTGCAAGAGAACTAATATTAACATCTTGAATATCACTAGTATTAGCAAGTATCTTTCTATAAACAGTATCCCCCGTATCACTATTAACAACACTAAGTACTAGATTTCCCTTAATAAAATTATCAGTATCAATAACTTGAAAACTAGCAGATATAGTATCAATACCAGACTTAGCACTAATTAAATCAACAGATACTTCTTTCTTAATAACAGTTTTATCACCATCATTACCAGTATTATTACCATTTTGTCCATTACCAGAGTTATCTCCTCCAGTATTACCATCTGTACCATTTCCATCAGTACCACTATTATTACCTTTATTATCATCTTTAACTTTACCATCACTAGGTGTAATATCAATATTTTCATTTCCATCAATAGTCATTTCACCAAGTGATAACTTACTATCATCGCCTAAATAAACATTTTTATCACCTAGATTAATTTTAATATTATCACCAACATAAATAATACTACCATCACTAACAGTTTGATAACTACCTTCTTGATTTTCTATTTTAACAATACCGTCTTCTACAAACAATATTTCAAAATATTTACCACTAATAGCCTCATTACTACCTGCTAATTTAATCTTAATATCATTGCCAACAACAATATATTTATTATCAGTAATCTTACCTAAAAAGTTACCAAAAACTAAAGTCTTATCATTAGTTTCAATATAATATCCACCATTATTATACTTAATAATAGATTCATCAGTAATATTATAATAAGGTACAAGAGAAGTACTAATATTATCTAAATCAAGAATAACACCATTTTTCATAAAAGATAAAGAATTATCTAAATAGTGAATAAAATTATTCTTATCAGTAGTAACTTCTTTATTATCAGTATTCTTAAATACATACTCATTAAAAACATTTTCTTTATAAACAGTATTATCATCAAAATACAATTTATCACTTTTAGTACTAGTACTACTAATAATATAACCAGCACTATAAAACTCCTTACTATTCTTTCTAGTAAGCAATATAACACTAGTACTTAAAGCAATCAAAAATATAATACTAATAACTAAAATAATCCAAAAACTTTTTCCGCCAATTTTTTTCATTTTATCACCGATACCTATTCTTAATAAATTATATCAAAATCCAATATAAAAGTCAATTACTACAAAATAGAAAAAAATAAACTTTTTTCAATTTAGAGGTTTACAAATAAAAAAAAATATAATATAATATTAAATGTATTTAGCAGATGTCTCCTTAGCTCAGTTGGTAGAGCAACTGACTCTTAATCAGTGGGTCTAGGGTTCGAATC
>USIB01000049.1 GCA_900554615.1 uncultured Mycoplasmatota bacterium
AAAAAGATATGTAAGTAATTGAAAAATTACAATTTGTAGAGGTAAGAGTTAAATGTTAAAAAGAATTGCTTGTAGCAACGAACAATCCTTAATATAATGTTTATAGGAAAGGAGATGTTGTAAATTGCTAAAAGAAAACATTAAATCATTAAGGAAGTCAAAAGGACTTTCACAAGAAGAGCTAGCTATAAAATTAAATGTGGTAAGACAAACAATTTCTAAATGGGAACAAGGTTTATCAGTACCTGATGCAGAAATGCTGATCTCAATATCAGAACTTTTTGAAACCCCTGTAAATACATTACTTGGAGAAAATATTTCTGAAAAAGAAGTAAATGATTTAAAAGCAATTTCTGAAAAACTAGAGATAATAAACTTACAATTATCACAAAGAAAAAAAGAAAAACAAAAAATAATTCATTGGTTACTTATTTCATTATGCATAACTACACTAATCATTTTTATATCTTTGGTTTTATTAAATAGTCCATACTTAAATTGGAATTATAACGATCCCGAAAGTGCTGTTTTAGGTGTTGCTTTTCATTCTTTTGAATGGATATTTATTAGAGTAGCACCAATAATAATCATTGGACTTGCTATTGGAATTATTTTAACTAGAAAGAAAAATTAAAATTATTAGTATTACAAATTACAATTTATTAGTAAGAAGGAAAAGATGTTAAAGTGAATTAAAGATTTCAAAAATAAAGAAAGAAGGAGGTATTTAAAATGAAACAACTAAAAACAGGAACATTCTTAATTGTTTTAGGAAATTTATTATATTTAGCATTTACATTTTTTTCTGGAAATGAAACAAGTAATTTTGGAAAATTTAGTAGTGGTTTATTAGTAGGATTATCAATTGGATGTAATTTTATTGGTTTAATTTTAATAGTAGCTTATATGTCTAAAAATAATAAAATAAAAAATAAATAATTTAATAGAGATTAGTTTGAAATATAACTAATCTTTTTATTATATAAATATATCTAGGTTTTAAATATTAAAACTATTGAATAAAATAAAGAAAGGGGGAAAATAATGAATAATAATTGTAATGATAATTATGATAGAATAAAAAAGAAAATAGAAGAAGAAAGAGAAAAATGTAAGTATTGTTATATCCAAGGACCAAGAGGAATAAAAGGTGAAAGAGGAGAAAGAGGACCCGCTACTATAAAAGTAGGAAAAGTAGAAACAATAGAACCAACATTATCAGCAGAAGTAATAAATACTGGAACAGCAGATGATGTTATATTAGATTTTAAGATACCAAAAGGCGATAAAGGTGAAGAAGGTAAAATGGGACCACAAGGATTACCAGGAGAAATTGGCCGTACTGAACACATAGCAATTGATGAAACAGAAACACTAGAACCAGGAGAAGAAGCCCAAGTAATGGATACCTTTGAAGATTGGGTTCATCATCTAACATTTCAAATACCAAAAGGAGAACAAGGAATCCAAGGACCAAGAGGAATCCAAGGACCTGCTGGCCCACCAGGAACCAATTTTGTATCAGCATATGGAATAAGATATGCCATGATGGATACCCAAATTACATTAGAGCAGGCTATAGATACCACTATTCCATTAGCGGAAACAGGAGTATCACTTTTTACTGAATATACCAATAACGGAATAAAAATAAAAGAAAGTGGTGTCTATTTAATATCATATTTATTATGTGGAGCAACAAGTGAAGAATGCTCTTTAACAATGTCCATCAAAGCAAATGATATCTTACAGCCGGCTTCTAATCCAACTACTGAATTTCAAGCCCAAATTATTAACTGTATAAGTGGTACAACTATAATATCACTACAACCAGACGATATTGTAACATTAAATATTAAAGCATCAATGCCAGTAACTATGACATTTAATGGAAGCACCAATGCTATGCTTAGTGTTCTTAAAATACATTAGAATAGATAAAACTATTCTTTTTTTCTTTACTATCATACATATTAATTATTTCCTAATAAAGAATAAACATAATTTATAGTAGAGGAGTGATAAAGTGCAAGTAATTGATGAAAATACCGTTGTTGTAACAACAAGTGAAGAATTAAATAAAGTATTAAGTGAACAAAATAACTATACCTATATCTATTTAGGAAATGATATTACTATGAGTAGTGGTTCAATAATTAATAATACTAAAGAAGAAGTAATAATAGATGGAACCTATAACAATACAAAATATACATATACTAATAATTTAAGTACAGAGGGTGAAGTAATAAAAGTAAGTACCACTAATAAGAGAGTTATACTAAAAAATATGAATATAATATCATCCCATGGTTATGGCGTTATTTATGTACCATCACATCCTAATTATTCTAATGTAGTAGTAGAATATAATAATATAAATTTTAGAGGAGTAGAATTATCCTGTAACTACTATGGAACAACTAAAATAATAGATTCCATTATTGAAGTAGCAGATACAAATAATATATCGGCTCAAAGAGTGTGTGATTCAAATCGAATATTAATAGAGGGAAATACAACAATAACAAGTACTTCAAGTACAAATACTATTTTTTTCTTTAATGATGTTATCCCCTCATTAGTCAAAATCATCCCCAATAGTAGAGTAACTATAACTACTGATAGAGAGCTTATGAATGGAACTAATAGATTAGATTTAACTATTGGTCATGGAGCAGAACTATTATTAACTACAGGAAATGGCTTTGCCAAAACCACCACTCATGGCGCTAGAAATGTTTTAATTGAAGAAAAATCTACCTTCACATTTATAGAAAAAAGTCATCAAAGAATACCAATGTGGAATATTTTTGGTAATTTAATAGTAAAAGAAGGAGCAAGTGTATCTATTCTAAATACATTTATGACTACACCTTCTGATAACTATAATATTTATTTTAAAGGGAATAATCAAAAAATTATTATAGATAACCCTAAATATATAAAAATATATACTAAGAATGCTAATATTTGGTATACAAATAATCCAGTAGAATACACATTTAAAATTAGTAGAATAAATATGTGGAGTGAAGCTAAGGACTATACAAGTGCTTGTGATTTAGAAGATATACCACCATTATATTGGTATAAAGATAATTATCCATTAGAAATAAAAGGAACATTTGATAAAGATACTACTACTATAACATCACATAACCTTACTGAAACAGAACTAACAAAATTACCAGAAATAAATAAATTCACTTTCCAAAGTAAAAAGATTTTAACAATAGGAATAATAAAAACAAATATACAACCGATAAATAGTAATATTAATGTCTTATCAGGATATACCATAAAAGATACCAATATTAGGTTAGAATATGAAGGCAAGAAATTAGAAGTTCCCGCTGATGAAACTGGATTATTTGAATTTAATTTAGATGATGCACCAATAGATGGTACAAATTATATAATAACTACTTGTTTAAATAGTCTTTATACTAAAAGAGAAATAACAACACCATTTAATGGAGAATTAACACTACTAGAAGTAACAGAAAATATACCATTTAATACAATACCAGTAGGAGATAAGCCATTAACATTATATAAAAAAGATAAAACCAACATAATAGTAGTAGATAGTAGAGCTACCAAAACAAATTGGAAATTATATATATATTTCATTAATCCAATGATAGAAAAGAATGGTAAAGTACTAGTAGACTCCTTGTTTTTTAAGAAGTTTGATAATGAGATAGTAAAATTATCAACTAGTAAGAAATTAATATATGAATCTACTAGTACTAGTAGTGGTGTTGAAGTATCTAAAGTAACTTTTTCTACTGATAAGGGATTGAGATTAAGTCCTAGTAAGAGTTTATTAAAAGATGAAGATTATTCTACAATGGTTATTTGGAGTATTGAGGAATAGAAGGTAAGGTGATTTATGAAAAAAGATTTTATTTATATTAGAATATGTGATGGAATGAATTTGGGTAGAACTAAATTAATTTTAAAAGATAAATGTAATAAGATAGTATATGAAGAGATAATAGTTAACTTAAATAATATTAAAATACCAATATGTCATAATGATGTATATAAATTATTTGTTATATCAGGATTAAAGATAATAGTTATTCCATTAATAGCTAAAAGAGATGAAATATATTGTATAAATATTAATAATAATAATTTTAATAAAAACCATCTTATTACTGTTTTGTTAGAAGATGCTAACAATGCAAATATAAAAATAAAGAGAGGAGAGATATTGTTATGGGAAGACACACTATCCCAATAACTAATGGTAAGGGTAGTATAAGACTTGTTAATGGTAATTATAAGGTATCAGCAGTAGTAGAAGGTTATGATCCTGATTCTATAGAACCTAAAAATGTTACTATCGTAGAGGGAACTAATACCTATGCCTTTACTATAAAAGCTAATGGGACATTAACACTTCATGTAACTGATACTGGAAATCCGCAAACGGGAGTACAAGTAATAGGAGCTAAGTTTGTTAGAACTGATAGTACAGGAAATATTCTATCAGAAGAGATAATTACCGATACAGATGGCAATGCTAAGTTTAGTAATATTCCGTTTGCTACATCTGGTAATATTACGATTTATTATAAACAAATAACTAGTGATGGTGGACATACTTTTGAAGATACTGTTAAATCTATTGTAATGAATGAACAGAATAAAATAGTAGAGATAATTAATCCGGAAGCTCCACTTAGGAATTTTACTTTAACTGATGCTAGTTTTCCAAATGTTGTTATTAGTGATGGTCAAATAATACTTAATGATAATTAAAGAAGTAAGGTTATTTACTTCTTTTATCATGTCCACTATAAGCCTTGTCTCAAGTCTTATTAGTGTTTATTTGAGCCAATAATATTGTCTCAAATAAATATATCAACCATATCTATTATATATAAGCTATAGGTGTATACTAAAAAAAACAAAAAGAGATATGTGAATAATTAGTAAAATTATACAATTTTAGTAAATCTAATATATCTGAGCACATAAAACACATATTAGAAGAAGGTGAACTAGATGAAAATTCAGTTGTTCGGAATTTCCGAACAGTTGCATCAAATGGTAAAACTTATAATATGTTGTATTATAATCTTGATATGATTGTAGCGGTTGGATTTCGAGTTTGCTCAAATATTGGAACAAATTTTAGAAAGTGGGCTAATGAAAGATTAACTGAATATATGACTAAAGGCTTTACAATGAATGATGAATTACTTGCAAGAATTAGAAATATAAGAACATCAGAAAAAGTTTTTTTGGAAAAAAATTCTTGTAGATTAGACATTCATTATTGTCCTAATTGTGGTATGTAAATGATAAAATAAAATGTAGAAAAGTTTAGTGAACGATCTAAAAAGAATTACAAGTATTCTAATATTACTAGAAACTTTGCTATTATTATGATATACTAATGATATACAAAGGAGGAACAAAATGATAACAATAGAAGATTTTAAAAAAGTAGATATGCGCGTAGGTACTATAATAGAAGCCGCAGTTAACGAAAAAGCAAGAAAACCTGCTTATAAATTAACAATAGACTTGGGAGAACTAGGAATAAAGAAAACCTCTGCTCAAATAACTAATGTCTATAAACCAGAAGACTTAATAAATATGCAAGTAATCGTAGTTACTAATTTTAGTCCAATGAAAATAGGAGATGTTACTAGTGAAGTACTTGTACTAGGAGTAGATACTGAAGATGGAGTAGTCTTACTAAATCTAGAAAGACAAGTAGAAAACGGTAAAAGAGTATATTAAGTTTCATTACATATTATAAATAAACTATAAATTGATTAATAAAGGAAAATAAATTATGAAAAGAGAAGAAATAGAAAAAATAAGTATGGAAAGATTATATATGCTAGGAGGTGCATTGTTAAGATACTTTAATGGTATGGAAATAACAGACGAAGAAGCCTATATAATTTCTAATTGTCAAGATAGTGAAATAGTACCTGCAATTAAGATGGTACAATTACATAATAGTAAAAATAAAAATAACCATTTTGCAGAATCTACTACTAAAATAAAGTTTGCAGGTTATACAGATAAATTAAAAAAGAATAAATAAGGACTAGATAATAGTTCTTATTTTAATCCTTAAAAAATTACAAATTACCATATATTAATTGATGTTAATAAAAAAATATGATATACTATTATTACATCAGAGAAATATACTAATATGAAAATGTTAGCCGCTCTTGGATGGTGCGGGGTATAAATTATTCCAATTGCGAAATGTTAATCGCTCTCAGGTGGTGCGAGTAATAAATTATCCTGAATGAAAATACTTGAAAACTCTCATCTTAAAGTGGAGTTTTTTAGTTATATTACATTTAAAAAACAGTTAAATTATCTACATAAATTAATCATAAATAAATATAATAATATTGTATACTAGTTGACATTTTTAGAAAAATATAGTATATTATTATTGCATTGAAGAAATGCTTTAATATGAAAATGTTCTCGCTCCTGGATGGTGCGAGTAATAAATTATTCCAGGCGACAATGTTTCTCGCTCTCGGGTGGTGCGAGTAATAAGTTATCCCGAACGAAAATGTTTGAAAACTCTTACTTTAAAGTAGAGTTTTCTTTTAATTTATGGTAAAATTGTACTAAGGAGGTTGATAAAATGAAAGTACAAACTGGGTATATATATCATATTAAAGATGAGTTTTTTGATAAAATAAACGATAAAAGTCTAATGACAAATCATGAAAATGGCCATGCTAGACCAACATATTTTACCATAAAAGATAAAGATATATTATGGTTTATACCATTAAGCAGTAAAGTTAAAAAATATGAAAAAATAGTTGATAATAAAATGAAAAGATATGGTCGCTGTGATACCATTCTTATTAGAGAAGTTCTAGGTAAAGATGCTGCTATTCTATTGCAAAATGCCTTTCCAACATTAGAAAAATATATAGACCATCCACATCTACTTGAAAATGGTAAACCAGCAAAAGTAGTTGAAACACTTAAGGAGGAAATACTACAAAACTTTGAGTACTTATTAAAGTTAAAGTCTAAAGGAGTTAATCTTTTCTTTACAGATATAGATAAAATAAAAGAAAAACTAACAGAAAAATAAAGAGAAAAATAATCAAATATTCTTCTCTTTTTCTATATCCATATTACCATAAAATAGGCAAAAAATCAAGACTTGTATTTTAACAAAATATATAGTATTAAATATATGGAGGGATAAAATATGAATAAAAATATGACGGCTCTAGTAAGTCTATTTGCTAGAGTATATCACACAAAAAATAGCAATATCAAAATATATAATGATATATATGGAGAGAAAATATTAACCAAAGAAGAGTATATTAGTATTTATAATAGTATGAAACAGGGTATAAAATACTTTAATAAAGATTTTGTAGGAGATAATCCAGTAGAGTATATAGTAAATAATAATTTAGCACCATCAGTATTAGCTAGATCTATATATAATGAAGATAAATTACAAAGAGAAATAAAGTTAGGAGGCAAACAGTATCTAATACTAGCAAGTGGTTATGATGCGTCAGCATATAAAGTAAATAATAAAATAAAAGTATTTGAATTAGATAAAGAAGAAATAATAAAGGATAAACAAAAAAGATTAAAAGATAATAATATAAATATAGATAATGTAACCTTTATAGAAGTAGATTTCAATAATAATTGGATAGATAAGTTACTTACAAGTAATTTTGATAAAGATAAAAAGACTCATGTATCACTACTGGGAATAAGTTATTATCTAGATAAAGAAGTATTTAAAAATACTATTAAAATAATATCTAATATTATACCTAGTGGTAGTACTATTGTCTTTGATTATCCAAATAATGATGAAACAGAAAAAGAAGAAGTAAATAAAAATCTTGCTAAAGAAGCAAATGAAGAGATGAAAAGTACTTATACTAAGAAAGATATATTAGATATAAGTGAAGAATCAAATACCCTAATATATGAACATTTAAATTATCAAGATATCAATAATACATACTTTTATAACTATAATACCATTAATCCAAATAATAAAATAATAGCCACTAAAGGAGTATCTTATGTAATGTTAGTAAAAAAATAGAGGGTAAGTATGTTATAATAATTAATGAAGTGAGGTATATATGTATATAGCAAGATATAAAACAAGGGATAAGATAGATGATATATTACTTACTAGTGATGGCAAATATTTAACAGGATTATATTTTGAAAGTTCACCAGATAGTAGGAGACATACTAGTACTTATGTAGAGAAGAACTTACCGATATTTGAAGAGACTAAGAGATGGTTAGATATCTATTTTAGTGATAAAGAGCCTAGGTTTACTCCTGAATATAAAATAGATTATAAGTCAGACTTTCAAAAAGAGGTTACCGATATTATGAATAAAATACCTTATGGAGAGATAGTTACTTATGGAGATATAGCCAAGGAAATAGCGGCTAATCACCATATTAAGAGAATGTCTGCACAGGCTGTTGGAGGCTCAGTTGGGAGAAATCCTATCTGTATAATTGTTCCCTGTCATAGGGTGGTGGGTGCCTCTAATAACTTAACAGGCTATGGAGGAGGCATTAAAAATAAAATAGCCCTCCTAGAAATAGAAGGCCATAACCTAGAAAAGTATAAACTACCAAAGGAGAAGAAACATGAATAGATGTAAGTGGTGTAATTTAAATAATCCTAAGTATATAGATTACCATGATAATGAGTGGGGAGTATTAAATCTAGATGATACTTATCTATTAGAAATGCTCATTTTGGAATCATTCCAAGCTGGATTATCTTGGGAATGTGTTCTAAATAAAAGGGAGGCTTTTAGACTAGCCTATGACAATTTTAATATAGATAAAATATGCAATTATACTGAAGATAAAATAAGGCAGCTTGAAGAAAATAAAGATATCATAAGAAATAAATTAAAGATAAAGGCTAGTATAAATAATACTAAGATATTTAAAAAAATTAAAGAAGAGTATGGAAGTTTTAAGAGTTATCTTTTAACATTTACAGATAATAAAATATATTACGAAATAAATAAAGTAAGTTCAGAATTATCCGATAAAATATCTAAAGATTTACGAAAAAGAGGTATGACATTTGTAGGTACTACCATAATATACTCATATCTTCAAGCAGTAGGAATAATATATTCGCATGATAAAGACTGCTATTTATATAGAAAGGAAGAAGAAAATGAATAAAGAATTAGAAGAATATTAATAAATATTTCTTCTCTTAATTCCTTCCAAGCCATAAGTCTTGGAAGGTGTAAGTGAGCCAAAAATATTTGT
>USIB01000050.1 GCA_900554615.1 uncultured Mycoplasmatota bacterium
ATTACACCCAAAACCCTCTGGACTGTTGGAAAGGTAACGCCATTCCTGCACGTTCGAGTAGTTATTATACATATAAAATTTATGATTGCAAGGACTTCGGGCATTACATGTCAAAATAAGACATAAAAAAGATAGAAAATAAAAGTATTAGGCTTAAAAAATGAATAAATGTGTGCTATAATGCTTATAGAAAGGGATTGAAAATGAAAAAAAGTACTAAGAAACCAGAAATGATTGAGAAAAGTAAGTTTTATGCCCTACTTATGGTAACTGCTGTTTTAGCGGCTGTAATCGTATTTCTAATTTGCTATATGTTTTTATAATATAGCATCTTGTCCTCGTAGCTCAGCTGGATAGAGCGACCCCCTCCTAAGGGGTAGGTCAGAGGTTCAAATCCCCCCGAGGACGCCAAATTGATAATTAACTCGAATTTTTTTATTAGTTCGAGTTTTAAAATACAATAAAATGTAATATTTTATTTATAGAGATAGATAAAAAGCAATTTTAAAATTATGACAGGAGGCTTTAATGAAACAAGAAATTATAAGAAATTAATGATAATAAAATTAAAGCAATAACTATAAACAATAAAAAATTTATATCACTAACAGACTTAGCAAGATATGTAAATCCAGAAGAACCAAAGATACCAATACAAACTTGGATGAGAAATAAAGATGTTATTGCTTATTTAGGCTTATGGGAAAGATTAAACAATGAGAATTTTAAAGGTCACGAATTTACAACCTTTGAAAATTTAGCAGGAAAAAACAGTTTTTACATGTCACCACAAAAATGGATTAAAGAAACTAATGCGATCGGTATTATTTCAAAATCTGGAAATAACGGTGGCACATATGCAAGAAGTGATATTGCATTAGAATTTGCTAGTTGGTTATCTCCAGAATTTAAATTATATGTTATACAAGAATTTGAAAGACTAAAGAAAAATGAAGCATATCAAAATAAAATTGATTGGCATGCAAATAGAGTTTTAGCAAAAGTTAGTTATGTAGTTCATACTAATGCTATTAAGAGTGTAATAGTTCCTACTTTAACTGAAAAGCAAAAAAAATATGTTTATGCAGAAGAAGCAGATGTTTTAAATGTGGCTTTATTTGGTATGACTGCAAAAGAGTGGAGAGAAAGTAATCCAGAAATAGCAGATAAAGGAAATATCAGGGATTATACAGACCTACTTCATTTAGTAATATTAAATAACTTGGAAAATATTAATGCAGAATTAATTGAAATGGAGATTCCACAAAATGAGAGACTTATTAGGTTAAATAATATAGCTAGAAAACAAATGGAACTATTAAAAAATAACAAAACTTTTAATAATTTAGAATATATGGAAAATAAAGTAAATGATGAACAGACTTTAATAATGTGAATTGTGTAGAAGAAAAGGCTGTAGTTTATTTTAAGATACTAGATTGATATAAAGATTTAAACTTTTTTAGTTTTGATTTTCGTATTTTCTAAATAATCATTCATAATAATATATTAAAAATAAATCTATAAGAATGTAATTTATATTGATTTTTTCTTTGCTATTTGATACAATAAATGATATCAAAAGGAGGTTTCATATGGTTAATATTGATACAATTGATAAAGAGTTATATAATTCCATTTATGTGTCCCCTAGAATAGGAGACTATAAAGAAATATGGACTAGAATTAGAGGTAATAAAGAAATATTAAAAGAAGCAATTCAAGTAATAAAAGATAAGTTTGGAGATAAAGATGTATTAAAAAGTCATTCAATAACAGAATTTATATTACTTGACTATGAAAATGTTGATTCAAGCATTTATCAAGATTTAATTAATACCATTTATTCAAATACTGATATAGCAAGGATAGTATTAAATGGTGCTTCAAATGGAGGAGATTCATTTTTATTAATGAGTTTATTTAATCCTAACCTAAAATTAACAGAAGAACAAAAAGCTTTTGCAGTAGATGAGGCTATGAATAAACTTGGAACTATCCGCTGTCAAGGAATGGGGACAGATAATTATTTTCAAAGACTACTACAAATAACTAGTACAAAACAAGCACATGGAGTAGGAACGTTTGATATTAGGTACTATATATTAAAGAATTCTAATTGGACATTGGAAGAAAAACAAAAACTAGTTATGGACTTCTGGTATGATAATGAAGCCTATGATGAGTGTTTAAATACCTGGGAATGGGGAATCATAAATGATAATGCAAATTATAAAGATAATATGATACCTAGTTTAAATAGAGATAATTTATATGAATATACCTATGATAATTTACTAGACTTATATAAAAAGGAAAAGATCGCTACTAGAATATGGAATGAGATAGAGTTCTGTAAATTAATGCACAAGATTAGACCACAATCATGGGAATTAGAATACAAAACTAAGAAGAAATAGACATTAGTTCTATCTCTTCTTTTATTATATAGTAATAACTAATATATGATATAAGTATGGTTGATACTTTAGTTTTAGACTTTAGACTAAAACTAACACTGTAAGATTATAAGCTTACAGTGCATATGATAAAAAAATATTATTAATTAATAGATTTTTATTTCTAAAGATGTTATAATTATATATGTGGTGAGTTATGAGATTAAAAAATATTAAAGGTGCAAGTGAGAAGATATTAAAAGGAAAGTATTTTATTAAAGAACCTAATTTATATAGGGGTAAATGGAATACTTTATTTAATAATAATAATCCTATATATATAGAGATAGGGATGGGTAAAGGTAATTTTATTATTAAGAATGCCATAGAGAATCCAAATATTAATTATATAGGAATAGAAATGTATGATTCTGTTATATTAAGAGCAGTAGAGAAATCTAATGAATTAGAATTAAATAATTTATATTTAATAAGAATGGATGCAAGATTAATAAATGACATATTTGATAAAGAAATAGATTTAATATATTTAAATTTTTCTGATCCATGGCCTAAAGATAGACATGCTAAAAGAAGATTAACTAGTCCAATTTTTTTATCAAGATATGATAACATATTCAAAAAAGACAAAAGAATCATAATGAAAACAGACAACAGAGGACTATTCGACTATTCAGTAGAATCCCTAGAAGAATATGGTTATAACATCAAAGATATCAGTTATGACCTCCATAAAGATAAAGAAAACATAATAACTACCGAATATGAAGATAAGTTTACCAATATGGGAATAAAAATAAACTATGTCGAAGCCTATAAGGAAGGTGAAAAAAATGAAAGTATTTAGTAAATTAGATATCAACCCAACAAATATGAATCTATATAGTGCAGCAGTTACCCATTCCTCATTCACCAATGAAAACCCTAGTTACCCAGACTACGAAAGACTAGAGTTTCTAGGAGACGCTGTATTAGAGATTATTATTAGTGAATTTTTATACAAGGAAAGACATCTTGAAGAAGGGGTTATGACAAGAATGAGGGCAACCTATGTATGTGAAGAAGCCTGTGCAACCTATGCCAAAGAAATAGGACTAGAAGCAGACATCAGAGTAGGAAGTGGTGAAGAAGTAAATCAAACAATCCTAGCAGATGTCTTCGAAGCCTTTGTAGCGGCTCTCTACCTAGACCAAGGCTATAACTTTACAAGAAACTTCGTCCTTAACATAATAACAGATTATATCGATAGAGGTGTAGACTTCCTTCACGATTACAAAAGTACACTCCAAGAACTAGTCCAAACCGTCAAAAAATCCATTATCTATGAAGTAATAGATGAAAAAGGCCCAGCCCACAACAAAACATTCACTTCAATCGTCAAAATAGACGGAATAGTAATGGGAAAAGGAACTGCTGGCAGCAAAAAAGCATCAGAACAAGAAGCCGCTAGAGACGCACTTAGTAAAAGAGCCAAAATAAGTTAGGAGTCGCCATGAAAATACATAGAGTAGTAGTAGGCTATCTAGAAGAAAACTGCTATATATTAGAAAAAGACGGAAAAGTACTAGTAATAGACCCAGGAGATGAAATAGACAAGATAAAAGAAGTAATTAATAACAATAAAGTAGTAGGAGTCTTAGTAACCCATAGCCACTTCGACCATATAGGAGCATTATCATACTTTGATAAAAATATAATACATGCCTTCAATAACCTAGAAGAAAAAGAATACAAAATAGAAGGCTTTACCTTTGAAGTAATATATAATCCAGGCCACTCCAAAGACTCAGTAAGTTATTACTTCAAAGAAGAAAACACACTATTTGGAGGAGACTTTATCTTTTATAGAAGTATAGGTAGATGTGACCTAGAAGGAGGAGACTATAATAAGATGATGTCTAGTATTAGTAAAATAAAAAAATATCCCAAAGATATGAAAATATATCCAGGACATGGAAGAAAAACAACATTAGAAGAAGAAATAAAATATAATGCATACTTTGATGAGAGGTAATTATGAAAGAAGTAGTAGAACTATTAAATAAAAATAACAAAACAATCAGTACAATGGAATCCTGTACAGGAGGAGGAGTAGCAAATGCCATCACCAATATAGAAGGCTCAAGTAGAGTCTTCATGTTTGGAGCAGTAACATATTCAAACGAATACAAAATAAAGATGGGAGTAAACAGAAACATAATAGAAAAATATAGTGTTTATTCCATGGAGACTGCTAATGAGATGAGCAGAAGTATCAGTGCCTATACCTCTTCAAATTATGGAGTAGGAATTACTGGCAAGATAAATAAAGCCGACCCCTCTAACCCATATGGAGAGGATAACAAAATATTCATTAGCATATATGATAAAGATAACGATAGATACCATAATGAAGAGATAACTGCGTCCTCAGTCAGCAGGAGTCAAAATAAAGAAATAATAATTAAAGAAATTACAGAAATGTTACTTAGTATACTAAAATAATACTAAGTTTTTATTATGCTCACTGTAAGCCTAAGGTCTTCCAGTGTTATTTTCAGCCGAAGTCTAAAAATAAAATGTCATCAACATCTATCATATAAAAGCCAAAGATATATACCAAAAAAATATTCAAAGAAAGATGTTTACATCACAATGTAAATAAAAGTAGATATATGTAGAAAAAAAAACAAAACTATGATATAATTTAAAAGAGGTAGAATATATGAAGAAGATATTATTTTTTAATTTATTATTTTTATCTTTTATTAATATATGTAGTGCTAGTGTAAAAGGAACAGTATATTGTCCTGATAATAAAGACCCAGTTAATTTAAGACCAAGTGTTAGTGCTGGAGCAACAAGTTCCCTAGTATGTAATACAGAAGTAGAAGTATTAAACACAAATGCTGGATATAATAAAGATTCTGGTTGTAATAGTGCCTTCTACCAAGTAAGGCAAGGAATAAAATCAGGCTATGCTTGCGGAGATTTCATAAAAATAACCGAAACCCCACTAACCGAAGAAGATGGAACAGTAATATGTATAGGAGACGATTCTCCATTATATATGTTTAGAGATTTAAATAGAACAGATAAAATAAATAATGGAGGACTAAGTTGCAATACCAAAGTCAAAATATTAAATACCAATGCCGGAAAAGATGGTAGAGGTACTTGTGCTACTAGTCTATATAAAATAAAATATAATAATGAAGAAGGATATGTATGTGGTACATATATAAAAAAAAGTACAAGTACAGATGATAATAAAGATAACAATGTAGGTAAAAGTAGCAATGGAGATAATATATATGTAAAAGAAGACTATATGAGTGCTCCTAGTACTAATGGAAGTATTAGATGTTATGAAAATACCGGAGACCTATATCTAAAAAGAACACCAACAGGCTCATCAACAGGAGTACCATTAAGTTGTGGCCAACCCGTAACAGTTAATTCTTCCCAGGAAACAGATGGAAAATGCCCATACTACTATAATGTAACAGACACCAAAGGAAATACAGGATATGTCTGCTCATACTATGTAGATACAACAAAGTTAAGTGATAGAGCAAATGAATACTATAAAACAAATAGCCTAGAAGACTATTATAATACATTAAGAAAAAAGAACTTCCCTGAGAGTTATTTACCATATTTAGCAGAACTACACGCAAGATACCCAAATTGGACCTTTGAAGCCGAACAAGTACCTCTTACCTTTGATAAAATAGTAAGAGAAGAAAACGCTTTTGGTCGTAACTTACTGGAAGGAAATGCCTTTGACCCAAATTATTTTTCTATGGGAATAAATACCTATGATATATTAAACAATAAGTTCTCATACTATTCAACAGAAGTAGGTTGGTATGACGCCTCTTCATTAGCAGTAGCCTACTACCTAGACCCAAGAACATACCTAAATACAAAATATATCTTAGCCTTTGAATTATTAAACTACAATAATAACCATACCGAAAACGCCGTATCCAAAATACTAAAAAATAAAAACTTTTGGAATACAGTATATACAGGAATAGATAGCAATGTTGCTAAGGATATAGTAGGTAGTACCAGTGATATAGGAGTAAGTGCTTTCCATATAGCAATTAGAATAGAGCAGGAAATATCAGGTATCAAAACAACCGATCCAAGAGCGGGAGGAGAGTTCACCTTAAATGGAACAACCTACAAAAACTACTATAACTTCTTCAATATCAACGTATGGGGGCAAGACAAAATACTTCGTGGTATGAAACATGCCGTAAATAATGGTTGGAACACTCCATATAAAGGTATTTATGGAGGAGCAAAGTACATATATGATAACTACTATAAAGTAAATCAAGATACCCTATACTATGAAAAGTTCGATGTATCAAACTTTACTCATCAATATATGCAGAACTTAGCAGTAATAGCCCAAGAAACAGATAAAGCATATAATGCATATTTCGATAATGTCAAAGATTACTTCGATAAAGAATTATCATTTACAATACCAGTCTATAAAGATATGCCAACATACTCAGTAAAATCACCAAGACTAGGAAATCCAAATAACTATCTAAAAGAATTAAAAGTAAATAATACATTAGTAAATGGATTCAGTTATGATAAATATAATTATGAAATAACAGTACCATATAATACAAATAAAATAAATGTATCCGCTAGTAGCATTGTTGAGGCTGCTCAAGTAGTAGGAACAGGAGATATAACCCTAAATAACGAAGAAGAAAACATCGACATAAAAGTAACATCACAATCAGGAAACACTAGAGTATACAAAATTAAAGTAAAGAAGAGTCCTAAGACAGATGAAGATAAAGAAGAAGAGGTAATAACAATAGATACTATTTTAAATAGTTCAGGAATAAAATATAATAATAACTATATATATGGAATAGAAGAAAATACAAGTATAAATAGTCTAATAAGTAACATAACCAAAGTAAGTGATAAAGCCACTATCAACATAAAAGATAATAAAGGAAACAATAAAACAAGTGGAGTATTCACATCAGGAGATAAAGTAATTATTGGAAATAGCAAAGAAGAAAAAGAAATGACAATAGTTATCTATGGAGACTCCAATGGAGATGGCAAAATAGATAAAGACGATTGCCTAACAATCCTTAGAGAATTAAAAGGATATGCTAATCTAAGTGATGCATATAAAGAAGCAGCAGACGCCAACAAAGATGGCAAAATAGATAAAGATGACTGCCTAGCCATTTTAAGACATCTAAAAGGATATACCAATTTAAATAAATAGGAGGAAGTATGAAAAAAATAAAATTAATAATATTCTTACTCATAATAACACTAATAAGTAGTAAGGTTGTATTTGCGTCAAGTGTTAGTATAAAAGTTAGTAGTGGTACAATAACCAAAGGAGAAACCGTAACCGTAACCGCAGTAGTATCCGCAGATAGCGGTATTTACACAACCGAAGGAACACTATCTTGTAGTGGAGCAGGAGCAAGTGCTAGTGCAAATATGGGCTATGAAGATATGGATACAAAATATAATTCAAAGAGTTTCCCTCTAACAATAAAAGCAACAACATCAGGTACCATAACTTGTACAACTTCAAATGTAAAATTAAGAGAACTAGCAGTAGATAGAGGATATGCTCTAAATAATGCAAAAGTAACAATAAAAGTAAATGAGCCAGTAGTAATAAAGAAACCAACAAAAGAATACTCATCAAATAATTACCTAAAGTCATTAGAAGTAGAAGGTTATGAGTTAACGCCAACATTCAATAAAGAAACAAAAGAATATACCTTAGAAGTACCAAATGGTACAGAAAAAGTAAACATCAAAGCCGATAAAGAAAACGGATATGCCAAAATATCAGGTACTGGCGAAATAAAAGTAAATGAAGGAATAAATAAAATAGAAATCAAGGTAACAGCGGAAAATGGAAACGAAAGAATATATATACTAAATATTACCGTAAAAGAACTAAATCCTATTGAAGTAGTTATCGATAAAAATAAGTACAACATAATAAGAAAAGAGCCAGAAAATATAACTATTCCTAGTAACTATGAGAAGAGTACCATCACCATGAATGAAGAAGAAGTACTATGTTATAAAAATAGTAAAACAAATAGTATACTAATGATATTACAAGATGAAAAAGGAAATAATAACCTATATACATATGATGAAAAGACTAAGAAATATGCCTTATATAATAGTTTAACAATGGGAGATACCACTATTGGACTATTAGATATGCCAAGTAGTATGGTACCTAAAGGATATTCAAAAGTATCATTTAAATATAATAATAACAAAATAGATGGATATCAATATATAGAAAAGAATAAAACCTATGCAGCTGACGACAAAGTTAAAGGTAGTGATTTCTTCTTAATATATGGTATTAATGAAAAGACTGGAGAAAAAGCCTTATATGTATATGATAAATTAGAAGGAACTATCCAAAGATTTAATAAAGACTTAGTTAATGCTTATAAAGATGAAAATAATAAATATTTCTTATATATGCTTATTTCATTAGCATTACTTGCTATATCAATTATAACTTTATCTATAGTATTAATTAAACAAAAGAAGAATAAAAAAGGATTTGCTTAATATAATATAGTATCATTATATAGTACTAATAATGACAGAAAGAATCATAAGGATTTATGTTTCTTTCTTTTTTTCCACTTCAGCCTGTAGTCTTCCGTGGTATGAGAAAGCCTCCAAAAAGGAGTCTTTTTCATAAACATATGTATGTATATATAAAATAAAAAAATATACTAAAAGTATATTGACTAAATAGTATATCTATAGTACAATAATATCTGTGGTAACACTTAAAGGTGCTAGTCTCTCCAAAATCTTAGTAATCC
>USIB01000051.1 GCA_900554615.1 uncultured Mycoplasmatota bacterium
ACATTTACTTTTATCAAATGTAATTGAAGGATTATCTAAAGAAATATTTACTCTTTTATCACTAACATCTTTCATACTACCAACATCCTTAAAATCTTATATACATCATTATACCATTAAAATAATAATTTTAAAACATAAAAGTTCTTTTTTCTTTTTCTATGGCACTGTAAGCCAAAAATTGTCTTACTAGTGGTATTCAAAGCCAATAGAATTGTCTTCGAATACAGTACCAGTGTACCTAATTATATAAGTCATAACTATATATTAAAAATCTATCAACAATACCTGTTGATAGATTAAATTAATTATTAACAATATCATTAAGAATAGTAGATAAAGCCTTATTACCATTATTATTTAAATGAACCTTATCGGGCATTAAATAATCATTATTATTTATTTTTTTATAAAAGTCAATAACTTTAACATTATCATTTGTAAAATTACTTGAATTAATCTTACTATTCAAAGATACAATATAAATATTATAGTTATTACATAATTTAATTAATTCTTTATATTCTTTAATACCTAGTTTAGAACTATTATCAAAAACAAAAACTAATTTATGGTTAATACTATCATTATCAATATCTATCTTAATAGAGGTAATTAAATCATTAAAAGAAATATCTTTAAAGGTAATAAAATTACTATCACTAAAGTCATCTTTAATATCTTCAAAAGAATTAATTAAAAGGTCATTACCATAAAAAGTAACTTTCTTATTTATATCATCATTATGTTTATTAATAATATTTTCTTTTTCCTTTTTATATTTTTCAAGATATAAATTATAAATACTATCATAAATAGACTTAGTATATACTTCTCTTCCAATACTAGTAAGATGAATACCATCATAAGCAAAATATTCACTATGACCTTTAGATATTGAATACCAATCAATAATATGTAAGTTAGAATATTCTTTTGATAAATTAACTAATCTTTCATTAACATCAGTATAATTAACAGTATTAATCCAAAATACATCTCTATCTTCACAAGTATTTAAAATATCTACCTTACATTGGTAGGAGCAGTCCCCATTAGTTCCTAAATTAAGAACAATTGGATTACCAAGCATATCATTATTCTTTAAATAAATTAAGATATCATTAAGTTCCCAGGCAGTTCTTGATACTTTACCATCAAAATAACCTTTTGGAAAAGTATAATATAAATTAGGTACTGCGCCAAGAAGAACGGAGTCCCCAATACCAACAATAGGCAAATTGGTAACAATATCACTTAAATTATTCTCATTATTATTAAGTTCTTCCAGTACCTTGTTCCAGTCGCTATCCTCTTTTTCTTTATTAAGTAAATAAGTTTCTTTATTATTAGAAATAAGCTTTTCATTATTATTCATTTGTTCTCTTAAAACATTCATTTCATCAGTATAGTCTTTACTTATATAATAAATATAAACTCCATATACTGAAATCACAAGAACAATAAAACTAGTTATATATCTAATAATCTTATATTTTTCTTTTTTATAAAAAATACAAAAGTGTAATAAATAAGATAAGATTCCAATTAATAGAAACATAATACTATATTTTAAATAAATATTTAATTCTAAACTTTGAAATAAATAAATAATAGGATATTGAACTAAATATATCTCATAACTAACACTAGATAAAGATTTAATAACTTTATCAAAAATTGATATTCTTTTATCTTTAATAGAGGAACCATATTGAATAACTCTAGCACTAATTAAAGTAACTAAAATCATACTAAATAAAAATAAATTACTATTATAATCAATAAAGATAAATAATCCTAATAATATTAATATATAACCAAAGAAAATGATTTTATTACTAATATTATTCTTAAATCTCTTAAATATCATATCTCCGTAATAGTAGTAAATGAAACCAATTAAAACACCAAATAATAAAGAAAATATTCTTGTTAGAGTACTATAATAAGTAAACATTAAACTATTATTAATTCCACTAACCCAAAAATAAATAGTACTAGCAAGCGTAAAAATAGAAATAATAATCGTTGGAATAATCTTATTAAACCTATCGCCTATCTTTTTAAGAAACATAAATATAAAAGGAAAAATCAAATCGAACTGAAGTAAAATAGCAATATACCATAAATGAGTAAAAGGAGAATTAAGAGTTCCTGCAAAATAATCGTTACTTGAAGATAATTGCCAATAATTATTATATCCTAGTGCAATAGAAGTACTTTCAGGTTTTAAATTAAGCCAAGTTTTATCAAGAATAAAAGTTGCAGCAATAGAAATAAAAACAACTATCATTAATGGTAAATAAAGTCTAAATAATTTACTAAAATAATATTCCTTCAAAGACACTTTCTTCTTATTAAATAATGAACTAGTAGACAAAAAACCACTAAGAACAAAAAAAGTACATACCGCTAAATAGCCACCCCTTAATATACCAAAGTGATATAAAAGTATTGCAAGACAAGCAAATAATCTAATAAAATCTATATATTTAAAATAACAACTTTGATTCTTCTTTTTACTACTCATTTAAATACCTCTTCTATCATAATTATAGCATTAAAAAGAATAAAGATAAATAGATAAAGAGACATTTACATAAAAGAAAAACTATCAACAAAAACTGTTGATAGACAAAGTTAGAAATTACTTTTTATCTTTATTTTAAAATTATTACTAGTAGAGTTAATACCTCTTACATATTTACTATCATTAATTAAAAGTAAACCACTATTATCACTAAGAAAATCATTAATAACATTTAACAAAGAATAATCACCTTTAATCATTTCAATTTCAATCATTTTCTCATTAAAAATACCATAACTAACATAATTAGAATAAGTACAGTTATCAAAAGAAAGACAAATCATATTATTATCTCTTATAAGAGTAACATCACATCTATAATTAAAAGAACATAAGATAGGACTTCTATTAACATTAGATAAATAATAATTACAATCTTTCATAGAAGAAATAAAACTATCAAAGTCAGCATTATTAAGATTTCTTTCAATTTCTTGTCTTGAAGTAAAAGCATAATTGTCATAGATAGGTATTTTATAAGTACCTTTATATTTAGTAAGATTACCTTTTAATATCTTTCTAATTCTAAAAGAGCCACCATTTTTATATAGATAAAAATCATCAGTATCAAAGTAATAATCACAATTTATTTTCTTTTCCTGAGAAACAATTCTAAATCCATTATCCGAAAAAGATTTAATAATCATATCACTAGAAGGACCATTATTCAAAATCAAATACTTAAGTTCATATTCATTATTCATAGTCTTCTCCTAGATAGTAGTTCCATATTCATTAACATAAGAACTACCATATAAAATAAACATAATAGTAATAAAAATAATAACAATAATTAAAAAACAAAAGTAAGACCTAGCAAAGTTCCTAAGGTTAATATTTCTAGTACCACCTAAAGAATAAACAATTAAGAAAATAAAACCAATAATAGGAATAGAAAATAATAATTCATATCCAAAGTATCCCCACATAGATATAGGTTTATATTCATAAGGTATTTTTTTATTATCCACAATATCTCCTCCTCACATAAAAATAATATCATACAAAACTAAAATTATCAATAAGAATTAGAGGTTCTTTTTAACTTTCTACAAATAAAATTATCATTAATTTTTGGTAAGTCATAATCAAAGAAAGACAAAATATCCTTACACATATTAATATCAATAGAATTAATATATTCTAGAGAAATAAGACTTATAACCCTATCATAATAAGAAGAAATACTAACTCTATCACTATTAAAACTTTTCTTTTCATAAAGAGATTTAATCTCATTTAAAATGCCAATCTTCTCATCAATATTTACATTACTAGATAATTCCACTTGTTTATTATAGATATCATTATCATAACCATTAAACTCTAGTTTAATACTTTCATCAGATAATAATTCTTTAATTCCAGATATTCTCCCATCAATGATATTTTGAATAATATAGAATAATTTAGGCTTTTTATATTCAGTATAACAAACTTCATATATATCAGTATCACCATAAAAATCTTCACTTACTCCTACTTTATTAGCACTATGAATAATCATAAAAGGACCATTAATGACTCTTCTATAATTTTCTCTCATTTGTATTTTGTGAAATACTTTCTCACCACATTTCCAAACAACCTCTTCTTGTAATTTTTTTAGAGTATCAATATCATAATTAATAAAATACTTCTCTAATATACTACTATTAACATCATTTAGTTTATAATAAATCATAACTTTCCTCTCTCATTAAAAGTTTTAACAATCTTTTTATTCGCCGATTCTACTTTCATAGAAGTTAAATATTTAAAATATGTTTCCCTAAGTTTATCAACATAAATATCATAACTATAAGACTTTAAAACAAAGTGATTTTTTTCAAACTCCTTATATTCATCAGAAAAAAGCTTAACTCTTTCACCACATTCTAAACATGCATAAATATTATATTCAAATTCTTTAGCCCTCTCACTACTAACTCTAATAGGATAACTTCTCTCATAAACATCAACCTCATAATAACTACCTTCATAAATCCAAATATCATGGCTACATTCATTTATATTTCTGTTTCTATTTCTTATGTAGTCATGAAAAGCAATATTAATTAGAATCCTATTACTTTTATCATTTAAATATCCAATATTCTTTTTACTACTAATAGTTTCTTCTAATGCCAAATATCTTTTAACATTAGGGTCTTTAGAGAGTAAAGTAAGTTCTTTTTTTAATTTTAAATATTCTTCTTTCTTCTTCTTTAATTCTTTAATTTTTTCTAATGCATCTAATCTTTCATTTTCTTTCATATTCTCCTCCTTATAAGTGTATTAATTACACATATTAATTCTATATAAAAATGTATTTATAATACATTCTTATCAATATTTTTATTACTAAACTTATATACTTTAGCAGGTTTTTTACCTTCAAAGACAATATATTTATTAGTGTCTTCAATTATACCTAGACTAAGAAGTTTCTTTCTAAAGTTTCTCCTATCAAAAGTTTTACCTAAGATAGCCTCATAAGTCTTTTGAACTTCAGGAATGGTAAATCCTTTAGGAAATAAGTTTTTAAGAATATCCGAACTAACAATAAGTTTTTTTAATGTTTCAGTAGCGGACTTTAGTATTTCATTATGGTCGTAAGCAAGTTCTCTAACTCTATCAATAGGTACCCAATCAGCATTATCTGTCTTCAAAGTCTTTTTTAGAACATGTACTTTTGAAGAATCAATAATACCAACATAACTAATAGCAATCATTCTCATACTAGGAGCTCTATCAATTTTATCAAAAATACTAGATTGATATACTTTAACATCAGTAAGACCAGTTTTTTCAAATATTTCTCTTTTAACACATTCATCTAGTGTCTCATTATTATATAAGGCACCACCAACTAATCCCCACATTCCCTTAAAAGGCTCATTAGTTCTTCTAATTAATAGTACTTTAATAGTACCTTTTTCTACAGTAAAGATACTTACAATAGTATGAATACCTTGATTTTTATATAAAGAGTATCCTACTCTCATATAATCACCTCACAATTATATTATAAGCGTATTTTATACACTTGTCAATAGAAAAATAAAAAAAGAAAACAAATTTTAAATATTTTCTATTTATCTATGTTTTCTACCTTTACTAATATAATTTAAGTACGATTTAATTAAATCGGCGTCCATAAGGTTTTCTGGTACTTCTTCAGGATAAAAAAATTGTAATCTTTTTGTTTCAGAGTCACCTTTTAAATTATTTGCGTCAACTAAAGAAATATCGGCAAGATATAGAGAAGTATTATTATAAACAATATCACCATTAGGATAACTATTTTTTCTAGATTCACCAGAAAGAGTATCTATTAGTATTAACTCATTTGGATCTAATTTAATACCAGTTTCTTCAAAAGCCTCTCTTATTGCAGTTACTCTTAAGTCTTCACCAAGGTCTTGACAACCACCAGGAAGTCCCCACATATTTCTATCTGTTCTTTCTTGTAATAAAATTTGATCGTTTTCGTTTCTTATTATAATAGCGGCTCCAGTTTGAATAAATGGAATATGATTAATTCTTTCATCTAAAGCCATTCTAAATAATACAGGATAACCTCCATATTTAGCACTCAATTCTAATAACTCTTTTTCATCTAAACTTTTAACTAAATTAACAAACTCTTCATGAGAATAATCTCTCATTCTTTTATATTCATTCATATTCAATACCTCCGTTCTTTCTAATAATATATCATAATTAAAAGTAAAAGTCTATAAAATTATAAAAAGTTTATTTTTTAATTCACTATAAGCCACTTTGTGTCTTATAAGTGGTATTTAGAGCCAATGTATTGTCTCTAAATACTGTATCAGCCATACTTATAATATATAAGAGAGGTTATATACTAAAATAAATAATAATATAAAGATAAACTTAATTTAAAATGTATCTTTATACTTAATTACATTAATTTTATCTGCTTTTTATTTTATACACTCGTCAATCAAAAATAAAAAAATTAAGAATAAAGTTAACTTTAAAACTTAATTTTAATATCTTCTTTTTTATCAATATCTAATTTAAATAAATCTTTCTTTTCAAAAACAAACATTTTAGCAATAATATTAGAAGGAACAGATTCAACTAAATTATTATAACTAGTTACTACATTGTTATAATTAGATCTAGCATAACTTAATTTATTTTCTATTTCTTTTAGTGTATTTTGAAGATCTAAAAACTGTGTATTAGCTTTTAAATCAGGATATGCTTCTACGAGTAACATTATATTATTAAAATTCTTATCAACTTTTTCAGTTTCTTCAATACTAAATTCATTCTTATTATAAGAAGTTCTCAAATCAGTTAACTCTTTTAAAGTGGAAGATTCATGTTTAGTATATCCTTTAACACATTCAATTATATTTGGAATTAAATCAAATCTTTGATTAAGTAAAACATCTATTTGAGCTTCACTCTCTTTTATTTTATTACTTTTTCTTATAAATAAATTATATTCTACTAAAAACCATCCTGATATTATTACTACTACTATTAAAATAATATTTATTAACATATTTTCACCTCTTATCTTGTCTCTATAGTTATTTTATTTACATAACCATTATCATCATAATCTATTGATATTTCATAGTATTGTAACTTATAACCATTAAAATCTTTTAAACTATCCTTAATTTCTTTAATTTTATCAGGATCAGTACCATAAGATACACCATCAAATATTACTTCTACTAAATGATCAGCATTTTTCTTATTACTTTTTATAACATTATCAATTTGATTCCTAGTTGAAGTACCACCTACAGTACCTTGATAAAATTCAAAATCCGAGTTAAAACTATTTATTTCTCTTTTCTTTTCATTTTCTTTTTGCTGTTGTTCAATTTTTTCTTGTTGTTCTTTAATCTTATTTTCTACTTCTTGCTGTTTCTTTTTAGCCTCATCTTTTAATTTTTGTATTTCTTCATTTCTTGTGTCTACTTTTAATTTTATATCACTACCAACTCTATATAATAAAGTACCTAAAGAAACTATAAAAATTATTATTACAATATAAAGAATAATTTTTCTTGGCTGCTTATTGTCTTGTTTTTTAATATTTTTATTATCTTCTAAAGAAATAGTATCATCAGTAAGTACATTTATATCAACAGCAAATAATTTACTTATTTCCTTTAATTTATCCATATCTGGTTTTGTTTGATCTAACTCCCATTTAGAGATAGTTTGTCTAGTAACATCAAGTTTTTCCGCTAAAGCCTCTTGAGAAAATAATGCTTTTTTTCTAAGTATTATTAATTTTTCATAAAATTTCATCCTTATTTCTCCTTTTCGTTCAATATTTTATCATCTAAAAGTAAATATTTCTAGCAATTTAAATTAGAATTTTGTCACTTTTAATTAACATTTATGTAAATTGCTATCATAATATAAGTTTATCATATATCTTTCTCTTTAACAACAAATAAATTAATTATTATAAAAAAATATATTAAAATAAAAAAAAGTAAAAAGATAGACTCAATTAAAATATATCTTTATACCTAATCATTTAAATTAATAAATGGTTCATAAACACTTTTATATTTATTAATACAATTATCTACATCAAACCAGTAAACATTAGTTAGAATGCCATCATAGGGATCAATTTCTGTTCTCTCTAATACACCACCAAGAGACTTCATTGTCCTATCAGAACCTAAATTATTTACATCACAATCTAACATAACTCTATCTAGTCCTAATTTTTGTGCTTCAAGTAAACCTAAATATAAATTAATTTTGTTGTATCCTTTTCTTCTTTCGGTAGGTCTAATACCATAACCAATATTGCCACCAAACTTTTTCATAGCTTCAGTTAAGTTCCATCTAACATTAATCGTTCCTATAATTTTATTATCGTTTTTCCTAATTAATAAAAATGTTTTTCCTGGACATCTACCCATTTTCTTAGCAAAACATTCATTTTCCATATTTAAACATCTATCTAATGCTTGCTCAAAAGTAAAACCTTCAAGTACTTTATCCAAAGAGCCAGATCCATTAATATCAGAATTATATTGAACAAACTCATCAAAATATTGTATTAATTCATCTTTCCTCTTTAAAGATGGTCTTTCTAAATAAAACTTTTCCACATATTTATCCTCATTAATTTTTAATGGTAATTCAAACATAATTCTTTGTCTATCAAATCCAATATGTTCGTACATTGCGATAGCGGACTTATTAAACATCCAACAATCTAATTCAATTCTGTCGCAATTATTTTTAAGTGCAATATTCTTTACTTCATCCATTAATTTTTTTCCTAAACCTTTACCTCTATAGTTTTCTGAAATTATTAATTGGTCAACATGTAACTTTTTAGAATGATTTCCTTTTATTAAATATGAAAGGTAGCCAACTATAGTATCTCCATCAAAAATTACTATAGTAGACAATCTATTCAAATTATTTATTAAGTCTTCTTTTAATACATCATCAGAAATATTTGTAAAGACATCTGGTCTTCCATTTTGATGGTATCTGTAACCTTCAATAAAAACACTTAATAATCCTTTATCTACATCGTTAATCGTAGCCTCTCTAATTTTAGTATTCATAAAATCAACTCCTCTAATTATTTTT
>USIB01000052.1 GCA_900554615.1 uncultured Mycoplasmatota bacterium
CATATAGTAGTGTTGATGTAAAAAGTATTTTCATATGTTCCCAAATACTTTCATTTACTGGAAAAATAAAAGAAAATATGATATTAGGAAATAAGTCATAGGCAAAGTGGGATAGGAATGATAGAATAAATATTCCTAAGACTGCTACTACCTTTATTTTTTTTAGATTCATAAGTCCTCCTTATACTTTATTATATTATTAGTATGGTTAATTATTTTTAAAATATATGTTATTAGTTTTGAGATTATAAGCTCAAAACTTTTTTTGAAGACCTTAGGCTTCAAAAAGAGGTTCAATAAAATCTAGTGTGAAGTAAAATTAAGAATTATTTAGTGCTTAATTTTGTGAAACAATAAAATCTAGTGTGAAATTGAATCATAAAATCAATAAAATTTAGTGTGAAGTTGAGATGATAATTTATCATCTCTTTTTCGTGTGTTATTATAAAGTAAATAATAATTGTAGGAGGAGGTAATTAAATGAAAGATTATTATTTACTAGTTGGATTAAATAGTAAGGAGGTTAAAATAATTAATGTTAATCAAAAGGAACCAGGTTTAATTGAAGTAGTCATAGAGAATAGAAAGCAAAAGGTCAGGTGTCCTGTGTGTAACAAATTTACTAGTTCAGTACACGACAAATTAAAACCAATAAAGAGTATTTATTTGGATAGTTGTGGTTCAAGTGTTGATTTAATTATATATAAAAAAAGATATCATTGTTATAATTGTAATAAGATATTTACTGAGAAATTAAATATAAATACAAGTAACGGAAGTATATCAAATAAAGTAAAGATACAAATAAGAAGGGATTTATTAAATTATAATCTGTCTCTAAAATATATAGCAGAAAAAAATAGAGTATCAATAACAACGATAGAAAATGAAATGTTAGATATAGTTTCATCTATTCCTAAGCATGTTGTTAATTTACCAAAAGTAATATCATTTGATGAATTTAAAGCAGATACTACAGAAGGTAAATATGCATTTATATTAAACGATCCAATACATAAAAAAGTATTGGATATATTACCAAGTAGAAAAAAAGAACGTCTAATACAATACTTTACGTATTGTAACAATAGACATTCTGTAGAGTTCGTAATATCAGACATGTACGAACCATACTTATTGGTCACACAAACAATGTTTCCTAAGGCAAAGTATGTTGTCGACCGATTTCATTATACCACTTATATTATGGATGCGCTAGACAATATAAGAATAAGATTGCAAAAGTTATATGGAAATAAAAGTAAAGAATACAAATTATTAAAAAATAAAAAGAATGTAAGTTTATTAAGAAAATATAGTAGTGAGATAAATTGGTGGGTATTTACAAAAAGATATAAAAATGGTCGTATGGTGGATATTTTACCAGTTGATATATTAGAAGACATATTAAAAATATCAAGTGATTTAATGGAAGGATACTGCTTAAAAGAAGAGTTTTTAGATATTATTCATCATTATAATCAAATGAATATTGAAGAACAAATAAATAAATGGATAAGCAAGTGTATAGAAAAGGATATACCAGAATTTATTGAAGCAGCAAAAACTATTTCTAGATGGAAAGAATACATATTAAATTCATTTATAGATGAGAGATACAGCAATGGTTATACTGAAGGAATAAATAATAAAATAAAGGTAATAAAAAGAATTGCATTTGGTTATAAAAGTTTTGAATTATTTAGAGGTAGAATATTATATATATTTAATGGCAAAATTAGTGGAGTTGTAAGAAAGAAAAATGACTCCAAAATAAAAAAATAATCAATTAAATTTTTACTCCAAATAATATTTTTAAAATACATTAAAAAAACCAAAAAATAAGGGGAAAAAGCATATAAAAAATTTGAACACTAAAAATTACACTTTTTCCCTTATATTATAATATTTTACAAAAGATTTACTTCACACCAGATTTTATTGAACCCAAAAAGAAGTGAACAACAAAGTGTGAACTTAAAAAGAGTAAAAAAACCTTTATTTTTAAGTCCTTTTTTAGTATAATATATTATGTGGTAGTATGAAGAAGAGTTATATATTTATAGGTGGATTTTTAGTATTTATTTTGATTATTACAGTAGTTGGGTGTAATCTTGTTACTGGTAATGTTAGTATAAAAAGAGATAGAGATATTCTTAGTATTCAAAGTAATAAAGAGGTTTATTTTAATTCTTATGGTTATAGTATTGATAATCCTAATGTTATTGTTAATCCTTATGGAAATAGTCCTCTTACTGGTATTGTTATGTTTGAAACTAATGATTATAGTGATGTTAGTGTATGTATTAAAAATAAGAATAATGAATGTGATATTAGTTATTCCTTTGGTAAATATAAGTATCATATTATTCCTATATATGGTTTATATGCTGATTATAATAATTCTATTGTGTTAAAGGCAGAAGGTAAAGAGAAAGTTATTAATATTAAGACTGATGCTTTACCTGATGATTTTGGTGATGTTTTATTTGATGGTAGTTTTTCTTTTTATAATGGTAATTATCCTTATGCTAGTGATAGTGAAGGTAATGTTAGGTGGTACTTTAATAGAAAATATTTTGGTAGTGTTACTTTTAATGATAATTATGTGATTGTTGGTAATGATAGTTATACTGAAAATGGTACTATAGGGATATATAGAATGAATCTACTTGGTAAGATATATAATGAATATTTACTTAGTGATGATTATTATGGATATAGTTGTTATTATGATGGTAATATTTATGCTTTATCTAAAGATGTTCTTGTTATTGATAGTCAAACTGGTGATATTATTTCTAAATATGAAAATGATAATTATGATAGCATTGCTAATCTTGATGGTAATATTTTACTTGGTAGAAATAATGAATGGTTTTCTTTTGATGAAGATAATAATGTTATTTCGGTTAGTTATTCTCCTTCTGGTAAGGTTTATTCTTTTTATGATAATAGTGATGAGTATAGGGTGTTTCCTGGGGTTAGGTATGGTTCTTTAAAGGAAACTGAGATGTATAATAGGGATATTTCTATCCTTAAGTATGATAAATATACTGGTAATGATATTGATGTTAAGATGGATAGTAATAGGATTAGTGTTTCTAATGGTACTGGTAATAAGATTTATTTGATACTTGATAAATTATTTGATAAGAGAATATATGAAATTAGTGATGTTGGTTATATTAATTTAAATGGTTTAAATGGTAAATATACTATTTATTATAAGATTAATGATAAGGTGTATAAGACTGATTATTTTGTTGAGGTGTAAAGATGGATAGAATTATTTTACATATTGATGTAAATAATGCTTTTCTTAGTTGGACCGCTGTTTATATGCTTAAGAAAGGTTATAAGTATGATATTAGAAATAGATATGCTATTATAGCGGGAGATGAATCCCAAAGAAGGGGTATTGTTCTTGCTAAGAGTAATCCTTGTAAGAAAAAGGGCGTTGTTACTGCGGAGGCTATTTATTCTGCTAGAAGGAAATGTCCTTATTTGGAGATTTATAAACCTAATTATAAATTATATAGGTTTTTTTCTGATAAAATGTATGATTATTTGTGTCAATATACTGATATTATTGAGAGATATAGTGTTGATGAATGTTTTCTTGATTATACTGGTAGTAGAGATTTGTTTGGAGACCCTGTAGAGGTGGCTTATAAAATTAAAGATGATATTTATAGGCTATTTGGTTTTACGGTTAATGTTGGTGTTGGTAATAATAAGTTGCTTGCTAAGATGGCTTCGGATTTTGAAAAACCTAATAAGGTGCATACTTTATTTAGTAATGAAGTTGAAAGTAAGATGTTTCCTCTTAGGGTAGATGATTTGTTTATGATTGGTAAGGCTAGTAGTAAGAAACTTCATGAGATGGGAATTAATACGATAGAAGAACTTGCTAAGTACGATGTTGATAAACTTACTTTGAAGTTTAAATCTATGGGTAAGATGATGCATGAGTATGCTAATGGCATTGATAATAGTCCTGTTTATTATGAGAGGGAGGCTGCTAAAAGCATTTCTTCTTCGACAGTGCTTCCTTATAATTATCATGATATTAATATGATTCATGAGGTTATTCATAAACTATCTTGTGAAGTTGGTAGAAAATTAAGATACAATAAGATGTATGCTGATACGATTGGTATTTGGCTTAAATATAGTTATTTTGAAAAGTATAGTAGACAAGTAAAATTAGATGTTAGTATCTCAAGTGATGAAGAAATATTTGATAATGCTACTAAGATATTTGATAATTTATGGAATCATGATGATGGGATTAGGAGTGTTTGTGTGTTTATTAGTGGTTTTTCTAGTGAGCGGAAGAAGCAATTATCTTTATTTGATGTGCCTTCTACTGACGGTGATGGACTTGTTAATGATAAACTGCAAAGTGTTATTGATGAGATAAGAGATAAGTATGGCGATAATGTTATTGGATATGGTAGTGATAAAGGTGATAGGAGATGATGACTATGGATTTTAATGATGAGAAACTAGTTAATGATATTGATATTATGGTACTTATAAGTAATATTTCATATTTATCTAGTAGTGAAAAATCTAGGGTACTTTCATTATCTTGGGTTAGAGAGAAAATTAAGAGAGACCTTCTTGGGAGATGTTTAGAAGGTGATGTTTATGGTAATTTTAGAAGGGTTATTTCTTCACTTGGTGTTGATACTTTAATTTCTATACTTGATTATAGAACTATTCATGATACTTTTAGGGTACTTACGAGAAGTGATTTTCCTAGTTACAGTGATGATTATAAAATGGGAAATTATGATAAAATTGATGAGATTGAGAGTGAGATTGAGAAAAGTAAGTATAGAAATACTAATGAATATAAACTTTTTGTTTGTTTGATGGAAGAGTCTCCTGACGAAGTGTTGGAATGGATACTTAATGATGATGATTTATTTAAGGAATATATTAACATTAGTGATAATATGTATTCTATGGTTAGTATGTTTAGTTATGATCTTATTGTTAAACTTATATATAAATTGGAAGAACTTGGTTTTGGTACTGGGAATATCTCTTTTAATTTTTCTAGTGTTAATTCTGAAGATAAAATTAGACTCCTTGGTGAAAAATTTAGTGATGAGACTATTATTAAGTTAATTGATTATTTTGATGATAAGGCTAAGTCTTATTTCTTTCTTAATGATAAAAGGGCTATTTATTTATATAAAAAGGTAAGTGGTTTTACTAATCTTATTAGGTCAGGAGTTAGATTTAGTAGAGATATATTATTACAGAATGATTTTTTTGATATGCTTAAACACTCTAATTTTTCGGAGTTTAGAAGAAATATTAATGCTGTTGAAAAATATAATGATCCTTTAATTATTCAAAGTAAGCTTTCTAAATATTATGATGAGCTAATTAATGAATATGATAAAGATAGGGGTATTTTTAAGTATTATGGAAATGTTTTTGATAATCCTAGTTTACTTAAGGAAAATATGAGGGATGATTTTATTTTTAATTTTGATGTTAGGTATGTTTTTACTTCTTATATAGATTATAATGATGATGGAAAGTTAGTTTTAAAAAATAGTGATGAGTTACTTGATAAGCTTAAGAATATTACTAGTTTGAAACTTAGTGAAGTGATTGTTGATGCTTTATTTTGTGATAATATTTATAATGTTTGGCTTAATATTAGAGAAATGCTTAGGTATAATGAGAAGATGATACCTTCTGACAGAATTATTGCTGATGAGAGAGTTAGTTTTTATGAATTGATTTTTAATTTTGATAATGTTTCTTCTGATGATAAAATTGAACTTTTTAATAAGTTGAAAGATAAAAATATTAATTCTATGTTTTATGATGATTTGAGAAAATTAAAGGATTATGCTTATGATAGGATTAGGGATGATATGTTCGTTATTTCTAATAATAGTGATAAAATAAGTGATGAACTTAGTAAAAAGTATGGTACTGATGTTTATGATTTAAGAGATAGCAAGTATACGATGATGGTTAGAACTCTTGGGTGTAGATATCAAGAAGGGACAAACAATAGTAGGGATTGTTATTCAATTATTTCTGATGAAAATAATGAAGTTTATGAGCACGGTAACTATGATAATATATATGGGTATTCTTTTTTTGATAATGATATGGTTATTCATATGTTAGAGAAGGATTCTTTTAGTAGTGATATTAGTGATAGAAGTGGTGTTAGTAGATATGTTAATAGAATTATGACTTCTAAAGAACTTACTAATGGTAGTAGTTGGTATAGTGAAGTTGATATTGCTAATAAAAAGGATGATAATGGTAAATATAAGACAATGAAACCTGATTTTATTATTGCTTATGATTTTGTTAGTGATTTAAATGTTATAGAAAGTAAAAGGCTTGGTATTCCTATTGTGTTAATTAAAAAAAGTTTACTTAAAGATAGTGATAGGATAGATACTGGTTTTAATGATGATGTTGATATTTATAATAGTTTTGATGGATATAGAAATAAAATTGTTAGATAGGAAAGGTGATTTGAGATGAATGATATTATTATTGATGGTATTGTTAATAATTTAGGTATAAAAAAAGAAAGTGTAATTGCAACTTTAAATTTATTAGATGAAGGTGCTACTATTCCTTTTATTGCTAGATATAGGAAAGAGGTTACTGGAGCACTTGATGAAGAACAAATTAGAAGTATTAATGATGTTTATGAATATCAAGTTAATTTACTTAAAAGAAAAGAAGATGTTATTAGACTTATTGATGAAAAAGGTCTTCTGACTGAAGAAATTAAAGATAATATATTAAAATGTGAAAAGTTAGTGGATGTTGAAGATATTTATAGGCCTTATAAGGAAAAGAAAAAAACTAAAGCTACTGAAGCTATTAAAAATGGGTTAGAGCCTCTTGCTAAAATAATTATGTCTTTTAAAAATGTTGATATAAGTGAAATTGCTAAGTCTTATATTAATGATAATGTTAAGGATGTTGAGGCCGCTACTGAAGGCGCTAGTTATATTATTGCTGAATGGATTAGTGATAATGCTAGCTATCGTAAGTGGATTAGAAATAATATGATGAATAGGGGAATTATTAAAACAAAAAAGAAAAAGAATAGTGAAGATAATGAAGGTACTTATGAAATGTATTATGATTATGAAGAGAAGATAAAGTTTATTAAACCTCATAGGGTTCTTGCTATTAATAGGGGTGAAAAAGAGGGGGTGCTTTCGGTAAATATTTGTGTAGATGATGATTATATTATTTCTTATTTAGAGGGAAAAATTATTAAAAATGATAAGGTAATGTCTGCTGATATAGTTAAGAATGCTATTAAAGATAGTTATAAAAGGCTTATTATTCCTAGTATTGAAAGGGAGGTTAGAAGTGAACTTAAGGAGATTAGTGAGGAGGCTGCTACTAAAGTGTTTGGACATAATCTAGAGAATCTTATTTTAACCCCTCCTATGAAAGATGTTACTGTTCTAGGTTTTGATCCAGCCTTTAGAACTGGTTGTAAACTTGCTGTTGTTAGTCCTACTTCTAGTGTTCTTAATATTTCGGTTATTTATCCACATGAGCCTCATAATAAATGGGAAGAATCTAAAAGTGTTTTAAAGGATTTATTTAAAAAGTACAATATTGATGTTGTGGCTATAGGAAATGGTACTGCTTCTAGAGAAAGTGAGAAATTGGTTGCTGAAACTATTAGTGAATATAAGGAAAAAGATGTTAAATATATTATTGTTAGTGAAGCGGGTGCTAGTGTTTATTCTGCTAGTGAACTTGCTATTAAGGAGTTTCCTGATTTAACTGTTGAAAAAAGAAGTGCAATTAGCATTGCAAGAAGGCTTCAAGACCCTTTATCTGAACTTGTTAAAATTGATAGTAAGAGTATTGGTGTTGGTCAGTATCAACATGATGTTAATGAAAAGAAACTAGATGAATCTCTTAATTTTGTTGTTTCTAAATGTGTTAATAATGTTGGTGTTAATATTAATACTGCTAGTTCATCTATTTTAAAGTATATTTCTGGTCTTACTAAGAGTTCTATTGATAAAATAATAAAATATAGGGAAAATCATGGTAAAATTGTAT
This sequence comes from uncultured Mycoplasmatota bacterium, assembly GCA_900554615.1. GTDB lineage: Bacteria > Bacillota_I > Bacilli_A > RF39 > UBA660 > CAG-302. The sequence continues at coordinate 8,098 of USIB01000052.1, forward strand.
CTAGAGATGAACTTATTAAAAATAAGGTTCTTTCTCCTAAAACATATGAACAATCTATAGGTTTCATGAGAATTATTGATGGAAGTAATCCTATGGATGTTACTTCTATTCACCCTGAGAGTTATGAAATTGCCTGTAGATTACTTGATATGTATGGTTTTGGAATCGGGGACCTTGGAAGTAAAAAACTTAATGATGTTCTAGAGAGTATTGATGTTAATGATGTTAGTTCTAAACTTGGTACTGATGTTTATACATTGGAAGATATTATTAAATGTCTTTCTAAGCCTAATAGGGATTTTAGAGATGATTTTGATAAGCCACTACTTAAGAGTGATATTCTTAAAATAGAGGATTTGAGAGTTGGTATGGAACTTTTTGGCACAGTTAGAAATGTTGTTGATTTTGGTGCTTTCATTGATATTGGATTACATGATGATGGATTAGTTCATATTTCTAAAATGACTGATAAATATATTAAACATCCTAGTGAAATTGTTTCGGTTGGAGATATTGTTACTTGTTATGTTGATGATATTTCTTTAGAGAAGAATAGGGTTGGTCTTTCATTAATTAATCCTAATATGGTTAAAAATTAGTTATTTTTGATTATTTTTGTGTAAAATGTGTAATTTTTTTAAGAAATTTACATAAAATAATTGACAGATGGGCAATTTTATAGTATCATTATTATTGCCTACTGATGCAGGTGTAGTTTAATGGTAGAACCTCAGCCTTCCAAGCTGACTGCGTGAGTTCGATTCTCATCACCTGCTCCATTGACGAATCTGTTCGAACTATTTAGTTTGAACTTGATATATAGAATC
>USIB01000053.1 GCA_900554615.1 uncultured Mycoplasmatota bacterium
TTGTATAGTTTAAATTAAAATTAATAATTTTTTCTATAAATATAAATTAAAGAATGGAGGTGTTCATATGAATGAAACAGTTTTCTCCATTTTACTATTTGTTCTTGGATTAATTATAGGATTAGTTAGTATACTAGTTATAAATGCTTTAAAGAAAAAGAGAGAAACAAAAGAAGCAGACACAATAATTGATAAAGCAAAAAAAGATGCAGAAAAAATTAAAAGAGATTCATTATTTGAAACAAAAGAAGAAATACATAAATTAAAAATCGAAGCAGATAAAGAAATAAAAGAAAAGAAAGGCGAGATAAAAGAGCAAGAAGAGAGATTACTTCAAAGAGAAAATAATATAGATCGCCGTGATTTAGCAATGCAAAATAGAGAAAATTCTCTAGAAGAAAGAGAAAATAATCTATTAGAAAAACAGCAAAAAATTCAAGAAGCAAAAGAAGAAATGGAAGAAATAAAAAAACAAGAACTTGAAGAACTAGAAAAAATAAGCAAATATACAAAAGAACAAGCAAGAGAAGCGGTAATGAAGATAGTTGAAGAAAAAATGACTAAAGAAATAGCAACATACATAAAAGAAAGAGAAGCAGAAGCTAAACTAGAAGTGGATGAGAAAAGTAAAGAATTACTAGTTGGAGCAATGCAAAAATATTCAGCAGATATTACAAATGAACAAACAGTATCAGTTATAAATCTTCCTAATGATGAAATGAAAGGAAGACTAATTGGTAGAGAAGGTAGAAATATTAGAACAATAGAGTCAGTAACAGGAGTAGATTTAATAATAGATGATACACCTGAAGCAATTGTAATATCAAGTTTTGATCCTTTAAGAAGAGAAATAGCAAGATTAACACTAGAAACATTAATAAAAGATGGAAGAATACATCCAGCTAGAATTGAAGAGTTATATGCTAAAACTTGTGCCGATGTAAAAACAGCAATAAAAGAATATGGAAAAAATGCTTTATATGAATTAGGACTATCAAAAATGGATCCAGAATTAGTAGAAATAGTAGGAAAGCTACATTTTAGAAGTAGTTATGGTCAAAATGCCTTAAAACATTCTATGGAAGTTGCTAATTTATCAGGTATTTTAGCAGGAGAATTAGGAGAAAATGTCAATCTTGCTAAAAGAGCAGGTCTACTACATGATATTGGAAAAGCTATCGACTTTGAAATGGAAGGAAGTCACGTAAAGATTGGAATGGATCTTGCCAAAAAATATGGTGAAGATGAAGTAATAATAAATGCAATAGCATCTCATCATGGTGATACAGAGCCAACAAGTATAATTGCTTCAATTGTCGCAATAGCGGATTCAATCTCTGCTTCACGTCCTGGTGCAAGAAATGATTCTTCAGAAAATTATATACAAAGATTAGAAGAATTAGAGGAAATAGGAAATAATGTTGATGGAGTAGAGAAGGCTTATGCTGTACAAGCTGGTAGAGAACTTAGAGTAATGGTTAAACCAGATGAAGTGGATGATTTAACAGCACATCAAATAGCGAGAACAATTAAAGAAAAAATAGAAAGCGAGTTAAAATATCCTGGAACAATAAAAGTAACAGTAATAAGAGAAATAAGATGGGCAGAAGAGGCTAAGTAGTCTTTTCTGTTTTCTGTAAGGAGGAGTATTAAGTGAAAAAAGATTTGTCGTTAGAAGAAAAAGTTGGTCAAATGTTTATGTTTGGAGTAAACAAAAATAACATTGACGGAATATTAGAATTAATAAAAAAAAATAAAATTGGTGGAGTAATATTATATAAACAGAATTATACTAGTTATGAAGAAATGTTAAGTTTAATAAAAAGAATAAGAGAAGCAAATGCTAGTAACAAGACACCACTTTTAATAGCGATCGACCAAGAAGGTGGAAGAGTAAATAGAATGCCACCAGAATTCAAAAATCTAAGAAGTATAACTTATGTTTCTGATTTAAATAAACCAAGTTTAATAAAAAAATACTCCGAAATAATTTCAAAAGAGTTATCTGAATGTAATATAAATATGAACTTTGCTCCCGTATTAGATATTAACAATAATTCAAATAATAATGTTATAAAGTTAAGATGTTTTTCAAATGAAGAACAAAAAGTATCAGAGTATGGAAAAATATATATAAAAGAAATGCAATCTAACAATGTAATTCCTGTTGTAAAACATTTTCCAGGTCATGGTTGTACAAAAAAAGATTCACATATGTTTTTACCATATATAAATAATTATAAAGAAATGCTAAATAAACATATGAAGCCATTTGAAGTAGCAATTAAAAATAATTGTGATGCTATAATGGTAGGACACATAATAATACCAAAGTTAACAGGAGTCTTTCCAGCATCAATATCCCAAAAGTTTATTTCAGAATATTTAAGAAAAAGATATAATTATGATGGATTGGTTATCACGGACGATATAAGGATGAAATCAGTAAATATATTATATAGAGGAGTTGCTTTAAAAAAAGCTTTCACATCAGAGTCTGATATAGTATTATTCAAGTATCGCAAAGGTGATGAGAAGATTATAGAAAAAGTAGTGGATATGGCAAAAAAAGGAATAATACCAGAAGAAAAAATAAATAAATCAGTATCAAGAATATTAAAAATAAAAGAAAAATATAAAGTAACAGATAAGATAATAAATAAAGGTTGCAATATAGAAGAGATAAATAAAGAAATAGAAAAATTAAATAGTAATATAAAATAAAGTATATTTCTTTATTTTCAAACCAAAAGATGATATAATTAATATATAAACATCAGGAGGTATATAATGAGCTTATTTGATAAAATAAAGAGTGCTTTTGTAAAAGATAAAGAGGCCAAAAAATATGAAGAAGGTCTAGCAAAAACAAGAAAAGAGTTTTCTACAGAATTATCATCACTTTCAAAAAAATATAAAAATATCGATGATGACTATTTTGAAGAATTAGAGAACACACTTATAATGGCCGATATTGGGGTAAATACTGTAGTAAAGTTTGTAGATAAATTAAAAAAGAGAGTAAAAGAAGAAAAAATAAAAGATACAGAAACATTAAAAGAAATAATAATAGATGAACTATTAATAATGTATGTTGATAGTGGTGTATTAAAAAGTAAAATAAATTATAGTAGTGAAGGACCAACTGTAATACTATTTATAGGAGTAAATGGCGTTGGTAAAACAACGAGCATTGGAAAAATAGCAAGTAAATTAAAAAAAGAAGGTAAAAAAGTACTTTTGGTAGCAGGGGATACTTTTAGAGCGGGAGCAATAGAACAGATAAAAGAATGGGGAGAAAGAGAAAAAATAGATGTAGTAAGTACAGAATCTAAAGATCCGTCAGCGGCAGTTTATGATGGAATAGATAAAGGAATAAAAGGAGAGTATAATGTAATATTAATAGATACAGCAGGTAGACTACAAAATAAAGTAAATCTAATGAACGAATTAGCAAAAATGAATTCCGTAATCAAAAAAATGATTCCAAATGCTCCACACGAAACACTATTAGTAATAGACGCAACATCAGGACAAAATGGTATATCACAAGCCAAATCATTTAGTGAAGTTACAGATATAACAGGAATAGTTTTAACAAAGTTAGATGGAACTGCTAAGGGAGGAATAGTCCTAGCAATAAAAGAAGAAGTAAATATACCAGTAAAGTTTGTTGGACTGGGAGAAAAAGCCGAAGACTTAGAATCATTTGATATAGAAAAATATATTTATGGATTATTTAAAGATTTATAGAAAGGGTGAAAAAAAGTGAAAAAAGAAACCAAAGAGAAAAAAAAGAAAAAAGAAGAAAAATACAAGTTAGTAGATGCTAATAAGCTAAGAAAGATAGAATTAACAATATCAATAGTAGTAGGAGTAATATTTCTAGTACTATTAATACTATCACTAACCAATATAGTATACCTTCCTGCAACACTAATATCACTTGCATTATTCTTCTTCTGCATTTGTTACTACTACATTGAAGATCAATCAAAGAAAAAATTAGTATATATTCTTTTTAGCCTAGGTGTACTACTAATAGTAGTAGAAGTAATATATACATTAATAAAAATAAGTTAAATGCAAACAAGAGAAAAATTAATAATACTATATGATTTCTATGGTGAATTGTTAAATGATAAACAAAAATCATATTTTGAAGATTATTACTTTAACAATCTTTCGCTAGGAGAAATAAGTGAAAACGAAAATGTAAGTAGAAATGCAGTACATAAAAGCATAAAAAGTATAGAAAGAAAATTATATGATTATGAAGAAAAACTAAAACTATATCAAAAATCACAAGAATTAAATGAGATAGCAGATAGTATACAAGATAAGAAATTAAGAGAAAGAATAAAAAATATATTGTAGGGGAGAAAAATATGACAAGTAGAAAATATAAAATGTATTATGATTATAGAAAAAGAACAAGTGGTGGATTTTTAGATGCCATCTTTCTATCAGGAATAATGCTAATTGGTCTAATGCTAATAATGCTTTCCCTAGTAGGAGGTAAATAATGACAGGAGTACTAGAAAGATTTTCCGACAATTTAACAAGTGTCAAATACATAACGAATCCAGCTGTAGCTAGAGATGATGAAATAAAAAAATTAATATTAGTATTACTAACGCCTGAAAAATCAGCCGTATTAGTAGGAAAACCAGGCATTGGAAAAACAGCAATCGTAGAGGGATTAGCCTACAGAATACAAAGAAATGAAGTGCCAGATGCTTTAAAAGGTTTTACAATATATAGAGTAAATACATCAGCTCTTTTAACAAATGATGGAGAAGAAAATAGAGTATTAAAACTAGTAGAAGAACTAAAACAAAAAGAAAAAGTAATATTATTTATAGATGAAATTCACACTTTAATAGGGGGAGAAGAGTCATTAGACTTGGCCAATATGTTTAAAGAAGGACTAAGTAGAGGAACAATCAAGATGATAGGAGCAACAACAACATATGAATATGAAAGATACATAATGCGAGATAAAGCCTTTTTAAGAAGATTTGAAAAAGTAGATGTATTAGAGCCAACTGAGGAGATGACAGTAGAAATACTCCTAAAAACATTACCAAAGTTGGAGCAGCAGACAGGAGTAGTACTTCCATATACTTACTTTATCAAAGAAAAAATAATGAAATTCATAGTAAATATGACATCAGAATACAAAAGAGTATATGAAATATCTTCAAGATACCCAGATATAGCATTAGTAATACTAAGACAATGTTTTTCAAATGCCATATACGAAAATAGAAAAACAATAGATTTAAAAAATGTATATGATGCTATAAGAACAACAAAAGCAGTATATCCAGATGTTATAAAAAAAGAATTAGTAAGATTTAAAGAAATATTTAAGGATGAACTAAAGGAAGAAAAAATAGAAATAGAATAAGAATATCAACAAAAAATAATATGAATGGCAAAAGTCGTTCATTTTTTTTCATTCAATTTACACTTTTCTTTACATTAATCGCCAAAATATGATATACTTATAATGGTGGTAGAATGAAAAAAGTAGTAATAAACATTTTAATCATTTTGTATTTCCTAGTAACAATAATAGTTACATATTCTTTATTATCTTACAATAAATACAATATCGTTGAAACAAATGATAAGTATGTATTAACACTAGAAGAAGAAAACAAAGATTTCAAAAAAAGTGATTTAATAATAATAAAGAAATCAAATGACTACAAAAAGGGAGACTTTGTATTTTATTATGATACATATGCAACTAAAATAACGGTAAAATATGCAAAAATAGGAAATATAAAAGAAATTAACAATGAAGAACAAGAAATAACATTAGAAGATGATTTAGTTTTATCAAGTGAGAATATTCTAGGAAAAAAACAAAATACAACCTCTTACAAAGCATTAGGAGTGATTTTTAATACATTAACTTCAAAGTGGGGATACCTATTTATCATAATATTTCCAATGTTAATTGCCTTCGTATATGAATTATATGCCATATTCAAAGAGATAAAGAAAAAATAACAATAATATGAAAAGAAAAATTAAAAAAATAAAAAAGATAAAAAAGTATCTAGAGACACTCAAAATAAAAAATGCAATAACAAGTTTAAAGAGTAAGTTAAGTAAATATGGCAAAAAAGTCTATATTGTATTAGGAATAATTTTAATAATTTTACTGACATCATTAACATATGGTAGATATATTTATAATGAAATAAGAGACTTTTATTTATCAAGTAAAAACTTTTATTTCAATAGTGATAAATTAACAGCAAATAAAGCAATTTACCAAGTTGACAATTGGTCAGCAGTGGACCCATATACAATAACAATAAACTTAAACAATAGTAAAAATAATTTAGTTCATACATCAAGTGATATAAACTATGAAATAAGTTATATTTGTTCAGATAATGTTTTATGTAATGTTAATAGTACAGGAGGTATTCTTTATAGCAGTGAAGGAGCAAGCTATTTCAATGCTGTAATGACACCAAATGCAACCTTTAATGTCGGAGATGAAGCATATATAGAAATAACAGTAAAAAGTACTTTTCCATATAAAAAAACATTAAAAGGAAGATTTATTCTTAAAGTAGGAAAGAGTGGATTATCATATACAATTGATGATCAAAAAGGAAGTCCATATTTTAACTTCAACATAACCAATACAATAGACTACTATTTAGTAAAAGAATCATTTGAGAATTATCAGGTAGGTGACAGAATTGACAGAACAACATATATATCACTATCAGATAATAACAAAAGAAAATGTGTATCAGCAGAAGTAACACTAACATTTGACCCTGAGAAAGTAATACTAGATATAACAAATACAGTATACTTAAAAAAAGAAAGTTATAGTACCATAAGTATAGATGGTTACGATTATGTAAATAGCATAACATTTAGAATGGATTCAGAGTCAAGTGAAGCAGTAAAATTTTATAAAGCAAATACTAACATAGACTATACATATCCAATAATAAACGAAACATCAATAATAGATTTCAGCTATACAGAATAGGTGGTGAAGAAAATGGCTAATAATATAGCAAAAGAATATATAGAGTTTTCAAAAAAAAACATAGCAAAATACTTAAAAATTATACTAGCAAAATATTACAGCAGAGCCATAGTAGACCCCCTATTAGAAGAATATATTAATATTAGGTATTACAATAGTGAAGATAAAAAGTTTAAAAGTCTTGAGTCAAATCTAAATTACTACCTAAAAGAAAAGTCAAAAGCATTAAATGAAGAAGCTGATGAAGAAACATCCTTCAAAATAAAAAAAACCTTTTATCTATTCAAATATATTTTATATCTTGACAATGTTATTCCATATGAATCATTAAAAGAAATAGTGTTAGAAATAGATGAGTATCGAAACGAAACATTATGGTTAAATGACAATTCCTTCGCAGAAGATTTCTATAAATTAGTAAAAGAAAATGAAGTTAGAAAAGAAAAATATTTAAAATCATTTAGTAATGAAAAGTTTTTCATCGAAGCATTTCAAACAAGCAATAAAAAAGTATATAAATTAAAATTAAATAATACAATAAAGTTTAATAAAATATATAGTGACTATTCAAAAAATAAAGTTTACAACGAGGGAATAGTAAATGAGCAAAAATTACTTATATTGTACTATTTAACTTCCAAATTAATTCTCGAAAATGTTATAAAAGGAAAGTTCGATGAAGATTATATAGTAGATTTTCCAATAAGTATTTTTGAAAAAGAGCAAAAATTAAATAGATTAATAAATGTAATAGATAATGAATTAATAAAAAATAACACCATAATAAGGTTTAAATATAATGATTATCAATTAAACAAAGAAAAAATAAATACTTGGATAAAAGAAGGATTTCAAGTAGCGGTAGAAATAGATGACAAATACAACTATGATGAAAAAAGTAAAATATGGTTAGATATATTTAAATATATAATAATAGATAAAAACAAACAAAATTATTTCAATCAAGAAAATATAATAATAGAATAGAAAAGTAGGTGCAGTATGGATACATTTTTTAGATTTTTGTACGAATTTTTAGAACAGTTTTTTACTTCATTTATATTGATGTTTAAAGGATTAATAAATGGAATAATAAATATGTTCAACATAAAAGAATATATATCAATAATTAACTTTTATAAAGATGACTTCACCATTCCTGAATGGATACTAGTAGTTTTAGCAATAATAATAGTTTTGGCCATAATAGGAGGTTTAGGTTTTATTATCTACTTCATTATAAGAAAGTATTTAAAGTTTCATAAAACAGTAGTAGAAGAAGAGTCTCTTCTTGAAGAAGTAGCATCACTAAATAATCAAGTAGCAGACCTTATGGCTGAAAAAGAAAGTATTTTAGCTATGAAGGTATCACAATTAGGATTAAAGCCAGGAGAGTCACCAGAGATAGAAGAAACAGATAAACCAAAAGAAGATGTCGATACTACTAAGAGCAGATTTCCTAAGTTAACAGCGGTCGATACTGAATTTGCAAAATACAAAGTAGTAAACTATGGAGATAGTTTCACCCTTGAAGAGTTAGTAGAGACATTTAGAAACTTTGCCGCTTCAAAACTAAAGCTATATTATAAACCAGAAATGATAAGATTATTCATATCAGCCCTAGCTTCAACAAAACTAGTAATATTACAAGGTATCTCTGGTACTGGTAAAACATCACTTGCCTATGCTTGGGGAAAGTTTTTAAAGCACGATTCATGTGTAGCATCAGTACAGCCTTCTTGGAGAGATAGAACAGAATTATTTGGTTACTT
>USIB01000054.1 GCA_900554615.1 uncultured Mycoplasmatota bacterium
ATAAATATATAGTAGTAATCTATATAGATAATAATCTAGCAGGTAATGATATTACATCAGCAACTTTTAGTGGTAGTATCAGTTCTGAAGCAGAGCAATTAGTACCAACACCAGATTATTGTTTCAGTATTTATAAAGACGAAACAAATAAAACAGCAAGTATAACTGGATATTTATGTTATGAAGGTAATAGTTATGGTTATGAAGCAATTACAGATGTCGTAATACCAAAAAGTATAGATGGATATAGTATAACAGGAACTGAAGTAGACAAACGTGGTTGTACTTATACTTACAATTATCCTGACGGTGCCTGTGCTTTTAGAGAAAAACAAATTAATAGTATATTTTTTCCAACTACAATTAAAGTAATAGGAAATAATACATTTAATAAGAATCAATTGACAAGTATAAGTTTTCCTGATTCAGTAACAACAATAGGAAGTGCTGCATTTGCTAATAATCAATTAACAAATGTAACATTGGGTAACTCAGTGATAACTATAGGAGAAGATGTATTTTATAATAATCAATTAACAAATATAGCAATACCAGATTCAGTAACATCAATAGGAATGCACGCATTTGAAAAGAATCAATTAACAAGTGTAACAATACCAGATTCAGTAACAACAATAGGAAATAATGCATTTGCATACAATAATTTAAATTATGTATATATAGGAAATAATTCAAAATTAACAGATATAAGTTATAATGCATTTTCTTCCTCAAATAGTACATATACTAATAGTAATACAGGAATAACATATGTAGATAATCCTAATTTAAAGACAATATATTATAATGGTAGTAATTCATTACCATGGATATATGCTATTAATGGAAGTGATACTTCTACTAAGTTTGTAACAGGTACAGTGCCTAGTTATACTAGTGGAACTACAATCTACAATGAAGTACTTATAACTACAGGACAGTAAGGAGATACTAAAACTATCTTCTTTTTATCTGTGTATATCTAAGTTAGGAAGTCTACACTGTGAATATAATACACAAAATAAATAAAAAATATATAACTTTATGTAAAGTATAATACTTTTATCTTTAAAAAAACAAAAATATATATTATAATATAGATAAGAGAGGTGTAATAAATATGAAATTAAGTATAGGAGTAATATTCGGAGGAAATAGTCTAGAACATGAATTATCAATCTTAACAGCAGTCCAAGCAATGGATAATATAGATAAAGAAAGATATGAAGTAGTACCAATATATATAACAAAAGATTTAACACTATATACAGGTGGTATGCTTAGATATATAGATAGTTATAAAGATTTTAGATTAATAGAAAGATATGCTGTAAAAGTACATTTAGTAAATAAAAATGGAAAATATATATTACAAAAAGCCAAAGGAATAAAAAGAGAGTATAAAGAAATACACTTAGCATTCCCTATGGTACATGGAAAAAATACCGAAGATGGAGGTATAATAGGATATCTAAATACAATAGGAATACCATTTGTAGGTAGTGATATATATGCATCAAGTCTATGTCAAGATAAAATATTTACTAAAGAAGTACTAAAAGCAAATAATCTTCAAGTAACAGACTATGTACATTTTACAGATGAAGACTATAAATTAGATAAAGAAGAAATATTCAAACAAATAGATAAACTATCATATCCCCTTATCATAAAGCCTGCTAGACTAGGAAGTGGAATAGGAATAGAAATAATAAATAGAAAAGAAGAATTAGAATCATCAATAGGAAAGGTAATGACTTCAGATGACCATGTGTTAGTAGAAGAATACATAAAAGACAGAAGAGAGTTCAATGTAGCAATACTAAGAAGCAAAGGAAAACTAATAGACTCCGTAGTAGAAGAAATAGAAAAAGATGGATTCTGTAGTTATTATGATAAATATCATAAAGATGAAGATAATGATGATACTTTCAAAAGAACATATCCAGCCGAAATATCAAAGGCTTTAACTGAAGAAATATGTAAAACAGGAAAGAAAGTATATAGTGCTCTATCATTAGGTGGAGTAGCAAGAATAGATTATATATATGATACAAAAAATAAAAAATTATATATAAATGAAGTAAATACAATACCAAACTTCTTCTCTCACCATTTATTTGAAGATAAAAATATAGATTATAGAGAACTACTAGGTATAATGATAAAAGAAGCAATAGATAAAATCCATAAAGAAGCAGAAATGATACATACAACAGATGATGAATTATTCAAAAAAGTAACAAGTAAAGATGTAAGGAATATGAAATAATGTATGGTTATATAAAAGGAATAGTCGTAGAAATAGAGCCTAACTATATAATACTAGAAAATAATAGTATAGGATATCAAATCTATGTACCAAACCCTTATGGATTTATCACAAATAAAGAATATAAAGTATATACATATACCAAAGTAGCAGAAGATGAATACACATTATATGGATTTAAGACTAGAGAAGAAAAAGAATTATTTCTAAAACTAATATCCGTAAAAGGACTAGGACCAAAAATGGCTCTTCCCATGTTAGCAACAGGATCTATTAGTTTAATAGAAGAAGCAATAGAAACAGAAAACATAAACTACTTAAAAAAGTTTCCTAAAATAGGAGATAAAGTGGCAAAACAATTAGTATTAGACTTGAAAGGAAAACTAAATGTAATAAATACAGGCTTATTCAAAAGAGAAGACCACTCAAACGAGTTATCAGAGGCTCTTCTATCTCTTGGATATAAACAAGCCGATATAAAGAAAGTACTAAATAAAGTAGATTCAAGTCTAGACTTAGAAAATCAAATAAAAGAGGCCCTTAAGTTATTACTTAAATAGCTTCTTTTTATTTTACATCAATTATACATATTATAAAAATGTAAATGTTTACACACAAAAAATGCCATTTGTAAATTGACAATCACCTCCAATTAGTATAAAATAAATATTAATTATTTGGAGGAACTATGAAAAAGAAAGTACTACTAGCAATAATCATAATATTATTAATACCAAGAGTATCTGCTAAAAAAATAGATGATTTATATAAAGAACTAGACTCACTAGAAGGCCAAAAAAATCTATATAATTATTTAAATAGTGAAGATATAAATAATCTATTAAATAATAGTCTAGATATAGAGTTAATTGTAGATACCCTAACCAAAGAAGTAAATAATATAAATACAGAAATAATCAAAAAAGAAGAAGAAATAACTAAATTAAATAAAGAAATAGATAATATAATAGTATTTAATCAAGTCTCCAAAGGGGAAAACATATATCTAGAGTATATCTTTGATGCATCATCATATTCAGATATGATATATAGATATATGATTTCAGAACAATTAAGTAAACATAACAGTAGTCTAATAGAAACTAAAAATAAGGAGATAGAAGAGTTAAATACCAAGAAAGAAGAATTAAGTAGTAAAATAACAAAACTAAATAACGAAAGAGATAAATATAAAGAATTAAATATAATTCTAAAAAGTGTAAACCATTTAAATAAAGATAGTATAACTAGTACCATAGATGAAGATATAGAAAACATAAAAAAAGAAATAAGTTTATATCAAAGTATGGGCTGCTCTAGATATATTGACATTGAAACTTGCCTAAATATAAAAGATGGGAAGGCCTTTACTTATCCGTTAAATAAAGGATGTGTAAGTAAAGATTATAGTACGAGTCATAAAGGAATAGACTTGTCTTGTAATCTAGAAGGAACAGAAGTATATAGTGCTTCAAAAGGAGTAGTAAGCATGATAGTAAATAGAGCAACTTATGGAGGAAATATAGTCTATATATATCACATAATAAATAAAAAAAGATATACCACTATATATGGACATCTATTAGAAATAAAAGTAAAAGAAGGAGATATTGTCGATAGTAATACAGTAATAGGTTTAGTAGGAGGAGAATCAACCGCTTACATCAATGGAGGATATGATAAAGGAACAAATGGACCTCATCTTCATTTTGTTGTAGTAGAAGACTTCCATACAACAGATTTTAATATCTATACCCTCAATCCAAGATATATATATGATTATCCACCACTGTTAAAAGGATATTTTTCTAGATAAAACATAAAATTCCTTGACAAAGTAATAAAAAGAGTATATTATATAGAACTAACAAAAGGCATTTATAATATACTCTTTTGTTATGGGGTTTTGGTTAAAATAATTCTAGATCACATTTTAATCAAAAGAAGTAAAAAAAAGAAAATATTATAAATAAATAAAAAGTCTTTTGAAAAAAAGAAAGGTGATATAGAATGAAAAAGATAAAATTATTACTAGTTACTCTAATAGGACTACTATTAATGGTACCAAGTGTTAATGCCGACACAACTAAGCCTTGGAATACAGTTCAGCCAAATAAAAGAACTGAGTCAAATGATATCCAAGTAAAATGTGAAGGAGAAAGAGACTATAGTTGGGGAAAATATAATTATGAAGGAGATATTAGAGCTAGAATAAATGTAACAATAATAATTCCAGAAGATTATAGCGAAAAACAAATAGTAATTTCCCCTAAAGTATTTAAAGCAGCAGCAGAAGCTTTTGGAAAAGAATACTTAACAATTGGCAATGGTCTTCAAGCAGGAGATACTATTGAAGTAAACTATAAAATAATAAACAATTCAAAATATACATATTACTACGATAAAAATTCATTCAAGATTTTTACAGATGAAAGTTTTAATCTTGGAGAAAGTAATACAAAAACATTCAATGGTTTAACCATATCTAAAAATGAATATTTTAGAAGAGTATATAATACAGCATTAGCAGCATTAATACCTAATTCAAGAGGAACATTAATGACCAATGAAACAGTAGGAGCAGCATTATCTGCTAAAAATTATAACGGAATTAATGACTTAGGTAAATACTATCTAGATTTCTATAATGAAAAATATAATGTCAATCATACAAGATTAGACGAGTTTAGTTATGGAGTTATAAGAGAAATATTTTCAAATAATAATGCTGACCCAATGAAAATAGCAAGTCAAAGTATAGGGGACATGCCTAGTATTCCTAAAGTGGCATTTAAAAAAGTAGAAGGAAAAACAATGGAAGAAAAACTTGCTAATCTTGGAATGAGTAATATTCATGAATTTATCATGTCTGAATATAGCAAAGTTTGTGGCTATGAAATAACATCTTATGATAACTTATGTGAAGAAGCAGAAACGGACTTCTTTAGTAGTGGTGGTATGGAAAAAGATACAAGAGATTTCGTAATAGAAACAGAAGAAGACCTACTAGCTTTAGGTTATGACTATTTCTACAATAAAGTATTGAGTTATGACTTAAACCATAGTGTAAAAAATCTTACATATGGAAATAATACACAACACTATTCAATTGGCGAATATATGAGAAATGAAGGCAAAGGTGATGATGTTATAGCAGAAGCCTTTGGAACTTTAGAGCCAGGAAGTACTTATGAATTAAATGAAACATTAATAAAAATAGATGGAAACTATACCAGAAATATATATTTAGATTATGAGTTTACTGCTAATATAGAAATGAGTTTTAGTGTCAAAACAGGTACATTAATCTCTAAATATATCGATGAAGAAACAGGAGAAGAGATAGCCTCTAGAGAGAATACCGAAGGATTAGTAGGAGATAATTACGAAACAAAAGAAAAAGAAATAGATGGTTATGAATTAGTTAATGTAACAGGAGCAGAAACAGGAAATTACATCGAGGGAGAAATAGAAGTAATCTACATATATAGACATAAAAAAGGTACTTTAATAGTTAATTATGTCGATAGTGATGGAAATAAATTAACTGAAGAGATAATAACTACTAACAAAGTAGGAGAAAACTATACAACTATAGAAAAAGAGTTCGAAGGATATACTTTCATAACAGTAGAAGGATCTACTACTGGAGAGTACATTGATGGAACAATCTATGTAACATATTACTATGATAAAAACATTGGTACTGGAGATATTACCCCTCCTCAAACAGGAGTAGAAGCAAGTACACTAGTACTAACATCAAATACTATAGCAATATACAAAAAAGAAGACTAAAAAAAGCCACTTTAATTAGTGGATTTTTTTTTATTTAATTAAAACTTTCTATATAGACCAATAGCCTTACCTAAAATAGAAATATCTTTTACAATAATAGGAAGCATATAGTCATTTTCAGGTTGCAATCTAATATAATCATTCTCTCTAAAGAATCTCTTAATAGTAACTTGTCCTTCCTCATCCATAGCAACAACAATATCACCATTCTTAGCATTCTTACATCTCTCAACAATAACAATATCTTTATTCAAGATACCAGCATTAATCATTGAATCTCCCTCAACTCTAATAGTAAATACTTCTCTTTTCTTAGGTAATAAGTAAGCAGGTAAAGTAAATACCTCATTAGGAACTTCAATAGCCTCAATAGGGTTACCCGCAGTTACCTTACCAAGAAGTGGAACAGTAACAACCTCATCACTTTTAGTTTCATATTCATTAGGTACTTGAAGTTCAAGTAAATGATTACTAGTAGTTCCTCTCTTTAAATATCCTTTTTCAATTAATTTCTTAACATGCACATGAGCAGTAGCAGGCGAACTTAAATTAAAGTAATTAGATATCTCTCTAATAGATGGAGGATATTTCTTTTTAGCAGAATACTTCTTAATGAACTCTAGTATGTCTTTCTGTCTTTTAGTCAATCTATTCTCTTTTGCCATAATACTCTCCTTTCATTTATAATATTAACACATAAAATGTAAAATGTCAAACAATTATTCGGTAAATTACAATTTTTATATTGACACGAACAGAAGTATGTGATATTATAATAATGTAAGGAGAAGTGATAGATATGGAATTTGTAAAGAATAATAAAGGAGCAATAATATTTTATTTACTATTAATACTAATTACTTTAATAGTAGTACAAAATACTAAGAAAGATTTAAATATAGAAAATGATTATGTCTATCTCGAAAGATAGATTCTTTTTTTTATTTCCACTTCAGCCTGTAGTCTTCCGTGGTATGAGTAAGCCTCCCAAAGAGAGTCTTCCTCATAAACAATTTAAAGCATATAAATAGTATTCATTATTCTTGACAAATTTAATGATAAATGTTATAATTTCATTAGATTTGTCAAGGAGGAACATTTATGGAAAGAATGACAGTAAAAGAGTTTAAAGATAAAAGTAATATAGAAATTATTGAAGAATTAATGAGAGTTAACAATGGTTACATCACATCAAGAATAATATCAGAATTAGGTATTCATAGAATGTATCTTAACATTATGAAAGAAAAGGGTATCATTGAAAGAGTTGGCAAAGGTATTTATATCGATTCTAGTAAAATAGAAGATAATTACTTTGTTTTTAATTTAGAACTTCCAAACGTAGTTTATTCACATATGACAGCACTTTATTTTCATGGGCTATCAATAAAAGCACCAAATGATAAGTATGATATAACAGTACAAAATAACTATTTTAATTATAAAATGAAAAACCATAATGTTTTTTATGTAGATAAAGACATTTATGAACTTGGGTTAACAGAAGTAGAAACACCAATGGGTAATAAAGTAAGAGTATATGACATAGAAAGATGTATCTGTGATATTATTAGGTCCAAAAAAAGAATGGATTCAGAACATATTAAATATAGTGTTAGAGAATACATAAAAAGAAAAGATAAAGACTTAGTAAAACTATCTACTTATGCAGATAAAATGGGAATTAAAGAAGAGGTTATGAATTATGTAGAGGTATTCTATGAATAGCATGCAATTAAAAGATAAGTTAAGAAACATATCAAAAGAAAAACAAGTAGATTTTAATACATTACTTAGACTTTATATGTATGATAGATTTATAGAAAGACTTTCAAAAAGTAAATATAAAGATAACTTTATTTTAAAAGGTGGATTTTATCTAAGTACATTATTTGGTGTTGAAAATAGAACTACCATGGATATAGATACAGCATTTAGAAATGTTAATTTTACTGAAGAAACAATAGTTAAAATAATAAAAGAAATAATATCAATAGAAATAGAAGATAATGCTAAACTTAATTATTTAGGAATATCACCAATAAGAGATGAAGACGAGTATGGTGGATTTAGAGTAGATATCAAAATTGAAATTGAAAATATAAAGGAAAAGTTTCATATTGATATTGCAACAGGAGACCCAATAACTCCAAAAGAAATTAGATATAAATATAAACCAATATTAGGAGATAACTATATTAATCTGTGGGCATATAATCTAGAAACTGTATTAGCAGAAAAACTAGAAACAATTCTTAGTAGAGTAGAATTAAATGGTAGAATGAGAGATTTTTATGACATATACTTAATTTATACAAAAGAATGGGAAAATATAAATAAAAACAATTTTAGAAAAGCAATAAATAAAACTTTTTTCAAAAGAGAGTATAAAAGTAATCCAACAGAAGCAATTAATATTATAAAAAATAGTGAATTATTAAGAATGAGATGGAAAAATTATCAAAAAAAATATGAATATGCTAAAGATGTATATTTTGATGATATATTATATTGTATAGAAGATATAATAAAACAGATAACATTATTAGAAATAAAACTATAAATACATACACTAAGAAGGTACTAGACTATATTCTCTTTATTTATCTATATCCAAGTTAGAAAGCATTTCACGTATAATATAATTATGTGATTTTTTCACATATATTAGAAACTCTTTTCTT